>NZ_LWFI01000932.1:0-2526 GCF_001635735.1 Oleiphilus sp. HI0067 | reverse complement strand
GCGTATTAGATGGTGATTCCTTATTGGCATCAGAAGTCACTTTACGTCCTGATCACCTTTGGACGTTCCGTTATTCAAACCTATGGGATAGCAGTAAAAACGAGACGCAAGAAAGCGTGACGAGTGCGTCGTATTATAGCGAACACAGCAATACGATATTGAATTTAGCGCACCGCTTTCGACGTGGCGAAATCGAGCAAAGTGATACGTCGGTTATTTACCCCTTAAATGCTGAGGTGAGTGCGCTAGGTCAGTGGCGTTATGATTTAGGTTCTCATCGAACGATAGGCAGCTTGGCGGGTCTTGAGTACACGAGCTGCTGCTGGCGAATACAAGTTTTAGGACAGCGTTACCTGACTGACACGAGTGAAATGGATAATGCGATTTTATTCCGCTTCCAGCTCGGTGGCTTGGGTGGCTTGGGTGTTAATGATGCGAAAATGGACGGATTGATTCCTGGGTATCAACGCCGAGAAGACGAGATTAATTAAGGTAAAACTATGTTTGGATTGATCAAAATGAAGTGGCAGCAAAGTATCGCTCTAATGTTGACGCTTGCTGTAATGATGCCGAATATCGTGCATGCAAACGATGAACCGGAGCTACTAGATCGTGTACTTGTGATTGTTGACGATGACATCGTCATGGAATCAGAACTAAAACAACGACTGCGCCAAATTACGCAACGCTTGCAGGCGCAGGGTACCCGTTTACCTCCACAAGAAATCATGAATCAAAGAGTACTAGAGCAGCTTATTCTAGAAAGCATCCAGCTTCAAAAAGCTGACTTAGCAGGTATTCGTGTGAGCGATGCACAGCTCAACGAGACCTTAGTCAACATCGCAAGCTCAAGCGGTATGACCCTACAGCAATTCCAACAACAACTGGCGAAAGAGGGTGAAACCTATGTCGCAGCGCGAGAGCAAATTCGTCGTGAAATGCTCGTGTCGCGTGTGCAGCAGCGTGAGGTTGATCGTCGCGTCCGCGTGACAGAGCAGGAAATTAATAACTTCTTGAGTTCCAGTGAGGCACGTGAACGTTCAGGAACAGAATACTATATCGGTCATATTCTGATTTCAGTTCCTGAGGATGCTACGCCTGAACAAGAAGAAGCTGCGCAAGAACGTGCCGATGCCGTGTTAGCAGAGCTAAAGAATGGGGCAGACTTCCAACAAGTTGCGATTGCTCGTTCTGATGGCCGCCAAGCATTAAATGGTGGTGTTATTGGATGGCGTAAAGAGAATGAATTGCCATCGATTGCGGCCGATGTACTGCCAAACTTGGTGAAGGGACAACCTTCTGAGTTGATTCGTTCGGCAAGTGGCTTCCACATTATAACCGCTTTAGATAAACGCGGTGGAACAGAGCAGTGGGTTGAGCAGCGCAAGGTGCGCCATATCTTAGTGGCACCGAGTGCAATTCGTAGCGATCGTCAAGCTAAAGAGATTATCGACAAGCTCTACGAGCGTGTGATCAATGGTGATGATTTTGCAGAGCTAGCGAGATCTAATTCGGATGATCCTGTGTCGGCGATNGATGGTGGCGCTTTAGATTGGGTCAGCCCTGGACAAATGGTTCCTGAGTTCGAAGATGTGATGAACGCTACGAAGGTTGGTGAAATCAGTGAGCCATTTCGATCTAATTTCGGTTGGCATATCTTACAAGTTCAAGATAGTCGACAGCAGGATATAAGTGCCTTGGTGCAAGAAAACCAGGCAAGGCAGTTGATCTATCGCAGAAAATTCGAGGAAGAGCTCGTAATTTGGTTGCAAGAAATTAAGTCTGAAGCATTTATCGAGTTTAAAGATGAAACGCTTCGCGTAGAGGGCTTATAAGTGGGCGATACTCGAGCTCATTATCTTGCTGTCACGCCAGGAGAGCCTTCCGGTATTGGCCCTGATCTATGCGTACTTTTAGCACAAGAATCGTGGTCTACACCTTTAGTCTTCATTGCTGATCCTAAAGTACTAGTTGAACGTGCTGAGCAGTTAGGTGTGCCGTTTGAAGCGGTCGAGTATGTTCCGAATACCTCACACCAGTTAAGCTCAGGTCAAGCGTTTGTATGTAGTGTATTGGTTGATCAACCTGTTATGGCTGGGCACTTAGACGCTAACAACGCCGCTTATGTGCTTAGAACTCTCGATCGTGCTATCGAGGGTTGTCTTTCCGGAGAATTCTCTGCGATCGTAACAGCGCCAGTTCATAAGGGTGTGATCAACGATGCCGGAGTGAGTTTTAGCGGCCATACCGAATATCTCCAAGAAAAGTGTGGCGTCGATAAAGTTGTTATGATGCTTGCTAATCGTCATATGAAAGTATCACTTGCAAGTACTCACTTACCCCTTAAGGACGTCTCCCAGTCAATTACTCCTGAATCTTTACAGCGCGTTATTGAGATTTTACTTGCTGATATGCGCGGTAAGTTTGGTGTTGAGAAGCCTCGTATTTTGGTGGCTGGGCTGAACCCGCATGCAGGGGAAGATGGTCATATGGGGCGAGAAGAGATCGATGTCATTCAGCCCGTCA
>NZ_LWFI01000931.1:0-990 GCF_001635735.1 Oleiphilus sp. HI0067 | reverse complement strand
CGACATCGTTAACGCGGTTCAAAGCGCGAATAACCCAGGCTTACTTAGTATCGAAGATTTTAAACAATACAAAGTCATTGAACGTGTACCTGTTTGTCACACATTTATAGAACATCGTGTTTGCGGCATGGGAGCACCTAGCAGCGGTGCGATCACAGTAGGCCAGATTCTAATGACAAGCGAAGCCGCTGGTTTAATCGATTACCCGCCAGAGTCGCCTCAAGCATGGCATGTCATCGCAGAGTCAACGCGCCTAGCATTCGCCGATCGCGCTTTGTACATCGCAGACCCAGCTTACTTCGATGTACCCAGCTCATTATTAAATGAAGAATATATTTCGGAACGAGCGTCACAGGTCAATACATCGAAGAAAAGTCCAACGCTGACAGCAGGCTCTCCTTTCAGTGACAAGATCGCGCTAAGTACGGGAATAAATGTAGATCAACCATCTACCACGCATTTCGTGGTGGTCGACAAGTCAGGCAACATCATAAGCAGCACAAGCACCATTGAAAATGCTTTTGGCTCTCGAGTGATGGTCAAAGGATTTCTTTTAAATAACGAACTCACCGACTTTTCTTTCAAATTTGAGAACGATAAAGGCCTCATCGCCAATCATGTAGAAGCTGGTAAGAGACCGCGTTCATCGATGGCACCAACTATCGTATTCAAAGGTGATACACCAGTTCTAGCCATCGGCTCTCCAGGTGGATCAAGAATCATAAACTACGTAGCAAACTCACTTATACGGCTCTTAGCGTGGGGACAGCCTTTAATCGAAGCGATCAACGCACCTCATATCAGCAACCGTTATGGCGACATGGATATTGAAAAAGATGCTTGGTCCGATGAGGACATTTCCGCCCTTAAAAACTTGGGGTACAAAGTAAATCAAAGAGATCTGAATTCGGGTCTACACGCTGTACAAATTAGAAAAGACTTGCTCAAAGGCGCAGCAGATAAGCGTCGCGAAGGTAGCGCGAACGCACG
>NZ_LWFI01000930.1:0-2558 GCF_001635735.1 Oleiphilus sp. HI0067 | reverse complement strand
GTGGCACGAGAACGCGGTCATCAACGTAAAATTCTAGGCCACAAAAGTAAGCTTTGTTGGTCAAATAAGCCAAAGGAATACGTTGATCAATGCGCGCATTGAGATTCTTAGTGAGGCGAAGAATTTCTTCATCCGTCACACGACAAGCCCAAAGTTCACGGTCAAAATCCCATGGAAGAGACAAGGTTTGTAAAACTAATGCGACAGCTTCATCCCACGCGTTATCTGTACCGTGACCAAAATAGACATCACTGCTATTGAGCCGCGTAAAGCTATATCGAATAAAGTCTGCAATTGTGTGTAGTTGCGCCGCCACAACATTGCCTCAAGGTAGAAAAACCGCGCAATTATATAGGGAATGGAGCCAGAGTGCTAAGCATGCTGGCTACTGAAGCGTAAAAACTATAAAAAAGAGGCCTCAATCTAAGAGATATAGATATAGCCATTGGCTAGCGTCGAGAGAAAGTGGCTTTTGGCCTAAACGGCCCATCGGTCGAAATTCAACGTTTTCAGCTTTCAAACCTTGGGCATAGATATCTTGCAGCAAGGGCTTTGCGAAGGCTTCGGCAGCGCCCAAAGCTTCAACTTGCGTTTCACCCTCAACACTCGAATAAGCCAAAGCAACAACTTTAGCGCCTTCGGTTTTCGTCAAATAATCATTTAGCGCATCCGCATTGAAATGCTTTAGCATCGAATCACTGACCAATAAACCGCGCTTCATGTCTGCGACTAAATCTGCTGGAGGCGCCGCGGAGAAGCTCAGATATACCATATTCTCGCGACGAACATTTTCAACAACGTAAACACTAAGCCAGCCTTGCTCTACACCATCATCAACCTTCCCAACTAAGTAAGATTGATTGTTGTCTCGCCCCGCAAGGTTTCGAATACTGAACACTTTGTTAGCCCAATCATTACTCGATCCGCAGTTACGCTCGGCACATTCAAATTCAATTTTTCCCTTTGATGAAAGCAAATTTCGGTAGTAACTTAAGACCTTATCGCGACTCGAAAAACTCGCAACACGGTATAAATAATTAGTTCGACTACCTTCGAGGCTAGTTTGGCGGTCAACACGTAAACTATTGCTCACCCGTTTAATGCTACTAAGAGGAAACGGATGCAAAGCAACGTCCTGTTCCGATTTCGAAACAAACTCCAAGCCCGGCGCCTCAAAACTAAATTGCTTCGCATGCGCTACTTGTACTAGCGCAATCGAAAGCATAGAGACCAAAAACACGTGTACATTCATCCAACTTGAACGAGCCAACCTGTTTTGCATTCACTAAACCCCTTTGGTTCGATGTAGTTACTCAGTGACAAAGTCACCGACTAATTGAGCTGTCAGCGCAACGTCACCTTCCATATGGAAGTGATGCCCGCCGTCTACTTGATGCTGCGTTAACGTTTTTATATACGCAAGCCGCTTCTTAATAGCTTCATATTGCTTGAAATAACCATCCGTTCCAACAAGCAATAGCACAGGACATTCGATGCCTCCCATTATTGCCTCAACCTGCGCTTCAGAAAATCGCAAAAGTGATGGCTCTAACAGCCTTGGATCAGATGACCACGTCCAACCACCTTCCACCTCTATCGTGCCCCGCTCTACAAGAAGTCTTGATGCAGGCATAGAAATCTTACCGACCCCTGCCGTTCGCGCGCGGGCAGCCACTTCTTTAGTAGGATAAACATTAAGCTTTGAGTTTCTCAACGAGGATGCACGCTTCACCGCTCTTTTGAGTTGCGGCAACACATTTTCAATTTCATCAGTCAGCGGCCCTAAGCTATCTAGCAACACCAAATGCTTAACTCGTTCGGGCACTGAAGCAGCAACTAAGGTCGCGATAATGCCACCCATGGAATGACCAACGATATCGAAATCACTTCCTTCAGAAATACTATCAACAAACGCCAAGACATCGATCGTATTATCAACAAGGTGATATTGAGCTGACTTATCGCGATGCTGTGACTTCCCATGACCAGGCAACTCCAATGCATACACAGGACGCCCCTCTAGTTGAAGCCTTTCGAGCATAGGCTCAAAGGCCGCCGCATTGTCTAGCCACCCATGAAGCATGATCACAGGCCGGCCCTGCGTTTGTCCGTTATGGAAGCCCGCAAGCGTCAATCGCTCAGTTTGTTGAGAAAAGTGCTGATAATTCAAAATACACTTACGCTCTTGCATGCGTGAACAGAGCGTGGAAATTTTCCGCGGTTTTCTTGGCCACTTCCTCAACAGAAATACCGCGCAACTCGGCTATAAACTCCGCCACTTTAGGAACATACTTTGGCTCATTAGGCTTACCGCGAAACGGAACAGGCGCTAAATAAGGTGAATCTGTCTCAATTAGCATATGCTCAAGCGGAATCGACTTAGCGACGTCTTGCAGCTCAACTGCATTCTTAAACGTGACGATACCACTAAACGAAATATAGTAACCGAGTTCAATCGCGCGTAAGGCCATATCGAGATCTTCGGTAAAACAATGGAGCACGCCAGCAACACTAGGGTCACCATGTTTTGCAATAATCTCTAAGGTATCTTCTTTTGC
>NZ_LWFI01000929.1:0-2183 GCF_001635735.1 Oleiphilus sp. HI0067 | reverse complement strand
AGATGAAGTTGTCAGAAGACTTCGATGAAATTCAAAGCTGGATTCCACTAACGATGGAAGGTCGATCTCGTCATCAGAAGATGGCTGCAACACGCGTTGACCATGGCACCGATGTCAACTTCGAGTCGATTACTAAGCAACTTGCTCAGCATATGGAAAATGAGCAGAGTGCGGATATTCAATACAATACGCATGTTAAACGCGTGCACAAGAGCCCATCTGGTAGCTGGTTGATTGAATGCGAACAAAACGGCGTGGCGAAACAGGTGCGCGCAGACAAGCTATTTGTTGGCGCCGGCGGTGGTGCTTTCCCTATTTTAAAAGCGAGCCATCTACCAGCAGGTCGGCGCTTCTCAGGTTTCCCAGTTGGTGGTCGTTTTCTTGCAGCAGAGATAGATAAAGAAGTCGCCCAATCATATGGCGCAAAAACATATGGTAAAGCCGCTGTTGGCGCACCGCCAATGTCAGTTCCGCACTTAGATCTGCGTGTTGCTGACGGTAAATATTATCTACTATTTGGCCCATTTGCGACGTTCTCGCCGATTTTAGAGAAGGGTAGAGGAATCGTGGAGTTCATTCGAATGGTCCATTTACACGACATTCCTAACCTTCTTAATGTTGCCCGTGAACATTTCCCTCTCGTCACTTACTTGTTTAAAGAAACATTCAAGGGCGAAAGCGCGATGTTAAAAACACTTGATGAGTTTGCGCCGGGTCTTAGCAATAAATTCAATTGGAAGGTAGTTCAAGCAGGCCAGCGCGTTCAGATCATTAAAGATGGCGATCTACAAATGGGTACTGAAATTGTGACGTCTGAAGATTTGAGCTACGGAACATTGTTAGGCGCTTCGCCTGGAGCATCAGTCTCCCCAGAAGTTATGCTGCGCTGTGTTAAAACGTTGTTTCCAAAAATCGTCAAGAAAGAAGCAGCTCAAGAACGCCTTAAAACGCTCTTCGATGAAACTGATGTGGATGTGCTCATTGAGGATGCAGATAAATATAGAGAAATCAGAAACAGCGCTGACAAAATTCTCGGAATTAGAGAAATCTAATTAGGGCAAAGTTTAATTATCTAATACGTGCTTTATTAACCCTTGATAAAGCACGTTGACATCAACTGGTTTTGCGATGCAATCGTCGAAACCAGCTTCCTCATATATTTTCTATCATCAGCCATGACGTTTGCTGTAAGCACGATTACTTTCTGCTGCTTGTCAGTGCTTCTGATATGCTCACACGCAGTATTGCCACCCATGACCGGCATTTGAATATCCACCAATATCAAGTCAAACACTTAATGCTTTAAAAGATCTAAGCACTCTTGACCGTTCTCAGCGATCATGACGTCTGCGTTCGTTGGCAAAAGCATGGTTTCACATACCACTTGGTTAATTTGATTATCCTCAACTATGAGTGCGCGTTTGCCTGACAAATCTGGCGGAGGCACATCTGCCTTTTCTTCTTTAAGCTCAGCTGCCTCAGCGAACTCTAAAGGCAGGGAAACAGTAAACTCTGTGCCTTTGCCTTGCACGCTTATTGCAGACAGATCTCCAATCATTAAATCGACCACAGCTTTTGTGATCGGGACACCTAAACCTGTCCCACCAAATTCTAGAGTTGTAGTTGTGTCGGCCTGTTCAAATCGAGAAAAGACTTTCTCTACCTGATCTTGGCTCATGCCAATACCGGTATCTGCTATTTTGATTTGGACGCGCTGCCCAGCTTGCGATCCAACGCAATCAACATGGATCGTCACACTCCCTTCCTCTGTAAACTTAATCGCGTTTGAACAGAGGTTGAGTAAGATTTGCTTGATCCGTACAGGGTCGCCCTTGTAGTAATGATTAAACTCTCGAGGAAAAATAAACTCTAATCCGATTCCTTTTTCTGAGGCCGCGTCTTTAAACATGAACTCTGCAGTTTCGATTAGATCAACAATATCGAACGGAATGCACTCTAGCTCAATCTTACCAGCCTCAATTTTCGAGTAATCGAGAATGTCATTCACGATTGAAAGTAGGGAGTTACAGGATGTACGGCCTTTATCGATCAAATCATAATAGACAGGGCTATCTCAGAACTTATTTAGACGTAGAAGTTGGAACATACCGTATATACCATTGATCGATGTTCTGACTTCATGGCTCATATTTGCTAAGAACTCACTCTTAGCCTGATTCGCG
>NZ_LWFI01000928.1:0-2366 GCF_001635735.1 Oleiphilus sp. HI0067 | reverse complement strand
GAGAGGGAATGATTTGGTTGCTTCGTAGGTGAGGAGGGTCGTGATTTCTTTACTGAGTGCGCGAAAGCTTTTGGTGGAGATGTCTTTTTCGCGAAGTAAGCCTAACTTGTGACGAACGAGTGGGTGTTTGATTTCGATGACGTTCATGCATCTTCCTTTGATTAATACGTAAAAAAAGGGCGCTTAAAACATTAAGAAAAGGGCACATTACTGATTAGCTCTATGCAGTTGTGTGCACGCTCCATATAATGAACAACAGCTTCACAATCATAGTCAAATTTTTCCTTAAGGGAACTCTAAAAGGGAACTCTAAGTTTTATGAGTCAAGACACGCCTAGTTTCGAAGATGGTGTCGAGCAGATTTCGCTTCGAGAATATACCGAAAAAGCCTATCTCGATTATTCAATGTACGTCATTCTTGATCGTGCGTTGCCGCACGTCGGGGACGGTTTAAAGCCTGTTCAACGCAGAATTGTTTATGCCATGTCGGAACTTGGCTTAAAAGCATCGGCGAAGTATAAGAAGTCCGCGAGAACGGTGGGTGATGTTCTGGGTAAGTTTCATCCGCATGGCGATAGCGCGTGTTATGAAGCGATGGTGTTGATGGCGCAACCGTTTAGTTATCGTTATCCATTGATTGATGGGCAAGGTAACTGGGGTTCGGCTGACGATCCTAAGTCATTCGCGGCAATGCGATATACCGAATCAAGATTAGCGCCTTATGCAGATGTGCTTCTTGCCGAGTTGGGTCAAGGTACTGTTGATTGGATGCCTAACTTTGATGGCACGATTGATGAACCAAAAACCTTACCCGCTAGATTGCCGAATTTATTGCTTAACGGCACAACGGGTATTGCGGTCGGTATGGCCACTGATATTCCTCCTCATAACCTTCGAGAAGTCGCGAGTGCATGTATTCATTTGCTGGATGAACCTAAGGCTCAAACTCAAGATCTAATNACGCATGTTCGCGGGCCTGATTATCCAACGGGTGCTGAGATCGTCACTCCGCCGGCAGATATTCAGAAGATTTATGAAACAGGCCGAGGCTCGATCAAGATGCGAGCTGTCTATAACACTGAAAGTGGCGATGTCGTGATCACCGAATTGCCTCATCAGACTTCTGGAGCCAAAGTGCTTGAGCAGATTGCGTCTCAAATGCAGGCCAAGAAGCTACCGATGGTTGCGGACTTGAGAGATGAGTCCGATCACGAGAACCCAACGCGTCTTGTGATTGTTCCCCGCTCAAATCGTATTGATATCGATTCATTGATGGCGCACTTGTTTGCGACGACTGATTTAGAAAAAAGCTATCGCGTTAATCTTAATATGATTGGTATTGATGGTCGTCCTGCAGTGAAAGACTTGCGTACGATCATTAGTGAATGGTTGAGTTACCGTACTGATACCGTTACACGCAGGCTGCAATATCGCTTAGATAAAGTTGAGCGTCGCTTACACTTATTGGAAGGCTTATTGGTCGCCTTTCTTAATATTGATGAAGTCATTCATATTATTCGTACTGAAGATGAACCTAAAGCCGTCTTAATGGCGCGGTTTGGTTTAACTGAAGTGCAAGCTGATTACATTCTCGATACCAAGTTGAGACAGTTAGCACGTCTTGAAGAGATGAAAATCAAGGCGGAGCAAGAAGAGCTCGAAAAAGAGCGTGCTTACTTGCAAAAAGTACTTGGCTCAAAAGCGCAGATGAAAAAGCTCATCAAGAAAGAGCTGCTCGCTGACGCTGAAAAATATGGTGACGATAGACGCTCTCCGTTGGTTGTTCGTGGTGATGCAAAAGCCTATTCCGAAACTGATTTAGTCAGTTCTGAGCCAGTGACCGTCGTGTTATCTGAAAAAGGCTGGGTACGCGCTGCGAAAGGGCATGACATTGATCCAAAAGGCTTGAACTACAAAGCTGGCGATAGTTTTAGTTTGTCGGCAAAAGGTCGTAGTCAACAAGGTGTCATCTTCTTAGATTCTACTGGTAGGGCGTATACGGTAGCAGCACATACTCTGCCGTCTGCTCGAGGCCAAGGTGAACCCTTAACCGGTAAAATAAACCCACCATCTGGTGCAGAGTTTAGAGCGGTGCTAATGGGTAAAGAGGGGCAAAAATTGCTCATGATGAGCGATGCCGGTTATGGCTTTGTTTCAAGCATTGATCAACTTCAAAGTAAGAATAAAGCGGGCAAAGCTGCGATCACATTGCCTAAGAATGCTGAAGTGATGCATCCGATGGTCATCGATGATGTAGAGAGTCAGTTGCTTGCTGCAGTGACTAATGAAGGCCGAATGCTGGTGTTCCCTGTGAAAGACCTTCCTGAATTGGCGAAAGGTAAGGGTAATAAGATTATCAGCATTCC
>NZ_LWFI01000927.1:0-557 GCF_001635735.1 Oleiphilus sp. HI0067 | reverse complement strand
ACCGCGGGGCCATATACCCGTTCACCAGGGCGAATATTGGTTCGATCAAAACTTGTTGCGCAGCCACTAATGATTAGCGTTAACGCTAGTAGCTTGATTATCGTATAGACGTTCGACATATCGGAATTTATTAGTATCGTTATTGTCAGCTTATTTAGTATGTCTTGAGCGAAGCTCAAGAATGCGCCTAAGCACTTAATTATTTGTTTTTATCGTGACATAAATAGATCGTCGCACCAAGCTCGCAGTGCGTGTTTTGACCTACTAGCATACGAATGATGAAGTTTATGTATCGTAAAAGCTTAATCCCACCTATACTTCGCGCGCATTCTTCCCCCACATACTGAGAACGAATACTTAATGTACTTTGAAGAGCTTGGCCTTAATCGAAATATCCTAAAAGCAATTGAGTTAAAAGGTTATAAGACACCATCCTCAATCCAGCAAGAGGCTATTCCTGCCGTATTAACAGGGCAAGATGTGATGGCTGCCGCGCAAACGGGTACAGGCAAAACTGCTAGCTTTACACTTCCTATTATTCAGTACCTTGAAGGAAA
>NZ_LWFI01000926.1:0-1927 GCF_001635735.1 Oleiphilus sp. HI0067 | reverse complement strand
TCGTACAGAACAGGTACTTGATCAGTGCCTGAATCTCGACGAAGCCGTTTGATGTTTTCTCCACCGATTGGACAGGGCATGATGGTGACATCAAGATTGAGCGCGGTAAGCGTTTCTCGAACAAGACGGCATTCCGGATCGCCTTCACGATCAAACAGGATAATCGGTTTTTCGGGCTGATAATGCTCTTTCGTACTAGATGTTCCTCGCCAAGAGCGAGCAATAGATGCAAATGTGGAGTTCAGAACATTAATCGTATGAAGCATGCATACACCCTTTTAATATTAAGCGGTTTTTTCTATAAACCGCAGCATTATAAGGCTTAAGATGCTTTAGTCGACCCCAGCGTACTCAATTGATTTAAACACTTGTTCTGCATAGTTTTGAACGTTAATCCTTGGGGCGTTCACTTCATAACGTCGTGATAATTCAACGTTGACCAAAATATTTGGCAAGCCACGATGCGGGCAGACCAAACCATATACATCAACGAGAGCAGGGCCTGCATTATTGCGACCACGCCAATCTTCTAATTGTTCTGCATAGGTGATACATTTATTACCGTATTCTTCAGCAGCCCAAGAATCTCGACCGTGAACAATCAGCCCTTCAACCGCGTCGTCATTCACATTTTCACGATAGGCTGAGAGATGCGCTTGCGCTGATTCAAACATTCCGAAAGCTGGCCCTCTATTCACCGCAACCTTCAACGAGTAACTGTCGTCATAGTTGAGTTGACTTAATTTGATTCGGTTTCCTGTACCGTAATCGACAGCAAACCAAGACTTTTCTGTGGGTACAACGACTGAAACCGCGGGGCCATATACCCGTTCACCAGGGCGAATATTGGTTCGATCAAAACTTGTTGCGCAGCCACTAATGATTAGCGTTAACGCTAGTAGCTTGATTATCGTATAGACGTTCGACATATCGGAATTTATTAGTATCGTTATTGTCAGCTTATTTAGTATGTCTTGAGCGAAGCTCAAGAATGCGCCTAAGCACTTAATTATTTGTTTTTATCGTGACATAAATAGATCGTCGCACCAAGCTCGCAGTGCGTGTTTTGACCTACTAGCATACGAATGATGAAGTTTATGTATCGTAAAAGCTTAATCCCACCTATACTTCGCGCGCATTCTTCCCCCACATACTGAGAACGAATACTTAATGTACTTTGAAGAGCTTGGCCTTAATCGAAATATCCTAAAAGCAATTGAGTTAAAAGGTTATAAGACACCATCCTCAATCCAGCAAGAGGCTATTCCTGCCGTATTAACAGGGCAAGATGTGATGGCTGCCGCGCAAACGGGTACAGGCAAAACTGCTAGCTTTACACTTCCTATTATTCAGTACCTTGAAGNAAAAGCTCGTGTAAAGGCCAATCAGGTCCGAGTACTCATTCTTACACCAACGCGAGAGCTTGCAGCTCAGGTGCACCAGAGTTTAGAAGATTACAGTCAATTCTCTGATACGCGCTCTGCAGTTGTGTTTGGAGGGGTGAAGATTAACCCTCAGATGTTGAAGTTAAGAAAGGGTATTGATGTATTAGTTGCAACGCCTGGACGCTTACTTGATTTATGTGAAAAGAATGCCGTAAAGCTCGATCAGATTGACGTATTTGTTCTAGACGAAGCCGACAGAATGCTGGATATGGGCTTCATTAATGATATTCGCCGCGTTATCGCGCTATTGCCCAAGCGCAGACAAAATCTGCTGTTCTCAGCGACATTTTCCGATGACATTCGTAATTTAGCGAAAGGCTTGATTCATGATCCCGTTGAGATCTCTGTATCGCCAAAAAATTCTGCCGCGAAAACTGTCGATCAATTAGTTATTCCAATTGATAAAGCTAACAAGTCACAAGCCTTAATTACCTTAATTAAACGCCATCAATGGTATCAAGTGCTCGTCTTTTGTCGGACAA
>NZ_LWFI01000925.1:0-1237 GCF_001635735.1 Oleiphilus sp. HI0067 | reverse complement strand
TGGTTGTAGCGAGCGTCTTAATGGCGATGGGTATGATGATGCTATCTCCAATTATTATTTCTCTACCTTTTAAAATTATGTTCTTCGTTTTAATTGACGGCTGGGCATTGATTATGGGCACCTTAGCCGCGAGTTTTGGAATATGACGAAGCTACTTGAGGGGAGGGCGTATGACACCTGATGTTGCTATCGATTTAGTGAGTGACGCGATTTATCTGATCGTATTGCTTGTCGCTCTTATTCTAACGCCAGGTTTGCTTGTCGGTTTAATGGTGAGTGTATTTCAGGCTGCTACGCAAATTAACGAACAAACACTTAGCTTTTTGCCTCGTTTATTGGTCACGCTGGTGGTACTCATTGCCGCAGGTCCATTCATGATGCAAAAGATCATCGATTTCTCAGAGCGTCTCATTCACAACATTCCAGTGCTGATAGGCTAGCAATGGTTTTTACAGATGCGCAAATAGGGGCTTGGGTGGCTGCATGGTTATGGCCGCTGTTCAGAATTGCGAGTTTCTTTATGGTGATTCCGGTCATCGGCACGCAGTTAGTTCCGATGCGCGTTCGTGTTGGTTTAGCATTCGTCGTAACGTTGCTTGTTGCTCCTTTGCTTCCACCTGTTCCTGAAATTGAGCCCTTATCTTTTACTGCGATGTATGTGACCTTGCAGCAAATTTTTATCGGTACCTTAATGGGCTTAATGTTTGTGTTTTTGATGCAGCTGTTTGTTGCTGCAGGTCAGATGATCGCCATGCAGATGGGCCTAGGTTTTGCGTCGATGATCGATCCGAGTAATGGGGTAAATGTCCCAATCCTATCTCAGATATTTTTAGTTTGCGTGACGCTTATCTTTCTTTCGATGAATGGCCACCTCGTTATGATCGAAGTGGCAGTTCAAAGTTTTCAGGCGTGGCCTATTTCAGACCAAATTATCGGCCCAAATAGCGTGTCGCGAGAGGATCTCTGGGGATTCCTGATGCGCATAAATTGGTTGTTTGCATCTGCGCTAGTGATTGCGTTGCCTGCCATTACGGCGGTGCTGATCATAAATTTGTCGTTCGGCATCATGACGCGTGCCGCGCCGCAGATGAACGTTTTTTCTTTGGGTTTTCCAATCGGTATGTTGTTCGGTTTATTTATTGTCTGGGTGAGCATTTCAGGCTTATTGCCCCAGTTTGATAATTTCAGTACCGACACCTTCTTATTTTTGCGTGATATGCAGGGCTTTTAGATGGCA
>NZ_LWFI01000924.1:0-2788 GCF_001635735.1 Oleiphilus sp. HI0067 | reverse complement strand
TAATTCCAAGTTTTTTCAGGGTCTTAGGTGTAATTTTTTTACGTTTTACTTTTTGAGTTTTAGTAGTAGATGATTTCCCATGGCGTGCCATGATGCCTCCAGTGCGATTCTTTGCTGCTGAAAAAGATAGGGCTCTTGTGACATTCACGGTATAAAAAAGTTCATTCCAGTAAGGGATCTGGGCATGTCATCTTATGCCGTGATACATTCGTATAGTTAATCTTCGATCACAACAACAAACAGATTAAGCGGTAGCGACTTTCCATGATTATTAATCAAGATACTTTGAACTTCCTTCTTTATGACGTGTTTCAAGCAGAGGCTCTTACTGAGTTAGATGCCTACAAAGACCATGATCGTAGTACCTTTGATGGTGTTATCGATACGTCGCTTAAAATCGCACAAGACTACTTCTTACCGCACAACGCGAAGGCTGACGCAAATGAGCCAAGCTTTGATGGTGAAAGCGTATCGACCATTCCTGAGGTGAAAGAAGCGTGGAAGTATTTTACTGAAGCTGGATTGATTAATGCGCGTCATCGATTTGATGAGGGTGGAATGCAGCTGCCTGCGTTGGTGCATTCAGCATGTATGGGTTTGTTTACAGGCGCGAATCCGAGCACGGCTGGTTATCCATTCTTAACGAGTGCGGCATCGAATCTTATTCATGCGTTTGGGAGCGAAACCCAAAAAAGCTTGTATCTAGATGGAATGTTCTCTGGACGATTTGCTGGAACCATGGCTTTAACGGAACCGAATGTTGGTTCGAGTCTGGGAGATCTGACAACAAAAGCCACACCTCAAGACGATGGCAGCTACCGCTTGAAAGGTCAGAAGATGTATATCTCTGGTGGCGATCAAGATATCACCGAAAATATTATTCATTTGGTGCTCGCGCGCGTCGAGGGAGCTCCTCAAGGCGTGAAAGGGATAAGCTTATTTATTTGCCCAAAGTTTCTACTCAATGATGATGGCTCTTTGGGTAAACGCAATGATGTTATGTTGGCCGGTTTACTGCACAAAATGGGCTATCGAGGCACGACATCAACGGTGCTGAATTTTGGTGAGAAAGATGACTGTACTGCCTTCTTGATTGGTGAAGAGGGGAAAGGGCTTTCGTACATGTTCAAGATGATGAATGAGGCCAGAATTGGCGTAGGTCTTGGTGCAGCAATGATCGGTTATCGCGGTTATCTCGAGTCTTTGGCTTTCGCTAAAGACCGACCACAAGGCAGAAAACCCTCAAATCGAGACACTACAAGTGCCCCAGTGAATATTGTTGAGCATGCTGATGTGAAACGTATGTTGTTGGCTCAGAAAGTCTATGTAGAAGGTTCCTTAGCGCTGTGTTTGTTTGCGTCTAAATTGGTGGATGAACATGAGGCCGGTGGAGACGAAAATGCACTTGTGTTGCTAGATTTACTGACTCCGGTTGTGAAAAGCTACCCCTCTACTTATGGATGTAAAGCGAATGAATTAGCGATCCAAGTTTTGGGCGGCTCTGGCTATATTCGCGAGTATCCCGTTGAACAGTGCTACCGTGATAATCGGCTTAATCCTATCCATGAAGGCACACATGGTATTCAATCACTTGATTTGCTTGGTCGTAAACTATGGCAAAAACAAGGGCTTGGGCAGCAATTGCTCATGCAGCGAGTTCAGGCGACTTTAGCCAGAGCCAAAAAACATGAGCGCTTAGCTGATTTGGCTGAGCACTACAGCACTGCATTGAAAACATTTATCGAAACGACTACTGCTTTAGGTATGGCTCTGCAGCAAGGTCGAATTGATGAGACCTTAGCTAATTCTGCCTTATACCTTGATGTGATGGGGAGAATGGTCGTCGGTTGGTTGTGGTTAGACATGGCCTGTGCAGCATTAGAGTCGGATCGCGATGAAGCTTTTGTTTCGGGGAAATTACAAGCAGCACGTTATTTTATTCGTTGGGAACTTCCTGAAATTAATCATTTAAGCGAGTTGCTGAAAGGCTTTGATCAGACTTGCGTAGAAATGGAAGTTGACTGGTTCTAATGATCAGTTGATGAATAAAAAGGGGAGGTGACTCCCCTTTTTTGTGGGTGGAAATTGTTTCTAACGCGCGTAATAGGCAACCGTCGATGCCTTTTGAATAGTCTCTGCATTGATTAAATATCCTACGAGGTTCGGTGGGGTATTCTCGTCAACGTCTAAAGTTTCGGTGTTGAGTGCATAAACGGTAAATAAGTATTGGTGCGGTCTATCGCCTTCAGGAGGGCAGGCGCCTCCATAGCCTGTAGCACCGAAGCTTGTTTTGATTTGGATGCTACCTTTTGGCGCTAATTTAGCGTCGGTTTTACCTGCATTTTCTGGCAACGCTGTTGTGTCCGAAGGAATGTTGAACACAAGCCAGCGCCACCAACCTCCATCTGTGGGTGCATCTTTGTCGTACATGGTTATTGCAAAGCTTTTTGTTCCTTCAGGTGCATTCTGCCAGTTCAGTTCAGGTGAGATGTTTTCTCCCGAACAGCCAAAACCATTAAATACATGTTTCATCGCTAGCTGACCTTGAGCAGAGTCAGAACTAAGCGTGAGCCCCTGTGCCGACGCGGTTCCGGCTAATAGTAGAGCGCTGAACATAAGAAATATTGATTTCATTGTGAGTCCTTTTGATGGGGGGTGGTGGGCAAGTATAATTCTAGTTTCCTGCTGTGCTTTTTATAAATCGTTCGATTCTTTTTTGTTGAGCTTGCTGACAACCTTTGCGTTAGAGCCCTCCTTATCGGTAAACTCTGCAGTACATAAAAACACA
>NZ_LWFI01000923.1:0-2784 GCF_001635735.1 Oleiphilus sp. HI0067 | reverse complement strand
ATCACCAGGGAACCCACCATCACCAGGGAATCCACCATCACCAGGGAACCCACCATCACCAGGGAACCTACNATCACTAGGGAACCCACCATCACCAGGGAACCCACCATCACCAGGGAATCCACCATCACCAGGGAACCCACCGTCACTTGGGAATCCACCATCGCTAGGAATATCAAACAGTGGCTGACCTCCATCACTTGGTGGACAATCATTCGGCACTGCCGTCGAATCTTGGCCCCCGATCACATACATGTAACGCCCTTTCGTTACAGCTTGAAAGTAAGCGCGCGCGGCCCAAGGCGCCTCTCCTTCGAGTGAAGCAGGCAACCATGTCTGGCCTGCATCTCCACTCTTCCAGACATCATTACGAAATTCGCTATCGCCAAAAGTCAAAGGAAACTGATTGGGAATCCGCCCACCAATAACATAAAAATTTCCACGCAAGTTGACAGCGGCCAGCCCCGCCCGAGGCTCCCAACCTGTGTTGATGCCGTCGTTAACTTCATGCCACTCAAATTTATTAAAGAAACGCGCTTCATCTGCTTTTGCGCTAGAAACCATCACTGACAAAATCAGGAGTAAAACTCCCAAAGAATAATACTTAATACTGCTGAACTGACTCTCCATCACGATATTCTCCGTATTTGCTTTTTATTGTTCGAAAATCACGATGAATCGCTCGGATTAGATCATTAAATAACCAGCCCTGATAATCTTTGTAGCATTGACACGGTGATTCAAACCACTCAATTTAAGATATTGAACTTAACCGCGCCGCAACTAAACCAGTAAAAAAATATACAGAGACGGTTGATGAAAGTAATAAGAAAAGAAGACCTGAATAACTGCATCGGTATAGAAATGTCACCGACAGACTGGTTCACCGTAACCCAAGAACAAATCAATCAATTCGCTGACTGCACTCTCGACCACCAATTCATTCACGTTGATGAGGAGAAAGCGAAAAACACACCTTTCGGATCGACCATCGCTCATGGTTTGTTATCGCTATCGATGCTGCCGCACTTCGCGCAACGCTTTGCATACATGATCGAGGGTACTTTCATGGGTGTGAACTATGGATTCGACAAAGTACGCTTTATGCATCCCGTAAAAGTAGGTAGTCGTATTCGTGCGCAAGCAAAGCTAACACATGCAGAAGAAAAAGCACCGGGACGTTATATGTTTAAAATGGATGTCACGATTGAAATTGAAGGCAAAAAGAAACCTGCCTTAAAAGCGGTTTGGATAGCGATGCAGATGGTCGCCTAAGCCGTATAATCCCACTTAAATTTAAAACGTATCGAGCGTTTGTTCGCTTCGCTAAAAAATATATCGCAAAGAGAGTTAAAAGATGGATCAAGAGAATATGCAAGCAATCTATGAAATGGATAGCGAAGGTCGCTATGACTTCACCATAAGCTATGTGGTTGAGGAACGTGAGATCTGGATTCTCGTGAACAATGATAAGCAATTTCTAAAGATATTTTCTGAAGATGAAAATTTTGAGTACTTGCCGATTTGGCCGACCGAAGAATTAGCTCTGGCCTACGCAAAAAATGAATCAGAGCTTGAAGCCTTGAGTATATCTCTTCCAGATTTCTTTAATAAATGGGTCGTCGGTCTAGAAAAAGATGGACTAGAGATTGGAGTATTTCCTGGCACAGACTCGACTATATGGGTCACAGAGCCAAATGTTCTCAAAAAAGATCTACAAGAAAAATTAGCAAATCTTTAGTAGCAGATAAACTTGTTGCGAAATTCAACTAAGTTTATCTGCTATTAATCGCTTAAGCAGCCTTCTAATGGTTCGCTACCACGATAATGAAGCGCCGGTTTGATATTCAGTGACACGCGTTTCAAAGAAGTTCTTCTCTTTGCGTAAGGCAGCTTGCTCATCCAGCCAAGGTAAGGCGTTTTGAGCTCCAGGGAATGGCTGCTCAAGTTTTAACTGTTTCGCTCTTCGGTTCGCAATAAACCTGAATTGCTCAACGTGATCCTCTGCTGTATAGCCCAAAATCGGATCTCGAAGTAAATAACCCGCATAGGCTTTTTCCGCCGCTTCAGACTCTTCCCACATTAGTTTCACAGCTTTTGGATCAAGAGAAATATTCTCTTCCACCATAATCTGTTTAACCACCTTAATACCAAAGGCCGCGTGCATTACTTCGTCTCGCATAATGTACTGCAACTGCTCTGCCGTGCCTTTCATTAAGCCACGTCGTTGAAGTGCAAAAATCGGGCTAAATCCGTTATAAAACCAACACCCTTCGAATACGCCAGCAAAGAACGTATATGAGAGCATAAACTGTTCGAGATCATCACGATTTTTAAGATCCATCTCTGTCGTCAACACTGCATTTAAGCGGCGATTTGCGAGTCGAATCTTGCTGTAGATTTCAGGAACAACACGGTAGCGGTTGTATATCTCACTCTGATCCAAACCAATGGTTTCGATACAGTGCTGATACGTCCATGTATGCATCGCCTCTTCAAACACCTGACGTGCTTGATAAATTTGTAGTTCTGGCGCGCTCATTTTCTCCATGACCGCAAGGCCAATATTCCGCATCGCTAAGATATCTGAGGTTGTCAGATACGCGAGTACGTTCTCAAAAACATGGCGCTCTTCGACCGTAAGTTTATGGTGATAGTCATGAACATCTTGCGACATATTTACGTCTAAAGGCGTCCAGTGATTTTTGTTAGCGTTCAAGAAATATTGCCAAGCCCAAGGATACTTGAATGGCGCGAGTTGGTTCACATCAGCTTCGCCATTTA
>NZ_LWFI01000922.1:0-77952 GCF_001635735.1 Oleiphilus sp. HI0067 | reverse complement strand
ACCGAAACAAAGTCTTTGCTATCTAAGACATTGATCTGCTCTTCTAGAACTTTTTCTGCATCAGAGATACCGACCATTTGTAGCGAACTGGCCATCTGACGAAGCGCCGGAATTAACTCTTTCAAGTCATCGACTTGAGCGCTCTGATCTCGGGATACAAGGTCAATTTTATCTTTGAAAGAAGCAAGCTCTTCCATCAAAACAGAAGCAATCGTACTTAGCGTTGATTTATCTGGGCCAAGAATCTCTTTTTCTGGGTCGTCATCGATTTGCAATCCAAATTGATCGCGCAATGAAGTAATTCGCTCCGATGAAGCGTCGCTTGTTGCAACATAATAAAGAAGATTTTCCAACAAAGATGTCGGCACTAAACGTGTCATCGCATCATCAGCTTCTTCAATCATAGCCTTAAGCTGAATATCAAGTTCACGCAGTAATTGCTTTTGCGCGCTGCCTAGGCTCTCTTCAGATGCATTCAAGGTCTCTAAGAAGGCGTAAGCAATCGTCCACAATTGACCTAAAGGACTTCCTTTACTGAATTTTTCTAAACGCTCAATCACTTTGCTTAAAAAATTCAAATGCTCTTGAGAGTTGGTATTGCGAATAACGTTTGCCAGAGAAGACTGAAAACGTTGACGAAGCTTACGAAGGTTTTCAGCAACTTTCTTATCCTGCATGCGCGCATTTAAAACAGGATTCGGCTCGATAGCATTGCCAGCTAAATCTGGATGAAAGCCCGCCGCAACAAACTCTTCACCTTTAGCCGCTTTAAGGTCATTGAAGACAAGGACCAAAGTAGAAGGAACATCAGCTAGGGCTTCATTAGCAGCTTCTAAATAATTCTGCAGATGAAGAATACCTGCCATCAAAGCTTCTAAAGCTTCATCAAAACTGGCAACCGAATTATCTCGAAGAGCCGCGCATAGCTCTTCCATTTGGGAAGCAACCGTAGCCGCACCGTATAATTCGACCATTTTTAATGTGCCGACAACTTGATGCAGATGGCTCAAGCAAAAATTTAACTGCGTAGGTTCTGAACGATCATTTGCGAAAAGTTCGAGTGCATTGCGCGCAAGCAACAGAGTCTGATCTACCTCTGCCCTAACCCAATCAAGTGCAATGTTTTGATGGCTACTGGCCATTACTCGATACCTCTAATTTTTATTAGTCTCTAACACGCTGGAAAGCCAAGGCGCGTTTATCATCAACTCTTTTCAATTTCGGGTGGCTCCAATCAAGTGCTTCTCCAGCACCAATAATCAGAACACCACCAAGTGCGAGTCGATCACCTAGTTCATTCAAAATTTCATGCCGAAGCTCGTTACGAAAATAAATCAGAACATTCTGGCAGTAAATTAAGTCCTGATTATTGATCGGGCTTTGACTTATATCGCGCATATTCTGTTTCGCAAAACATACACGCTGACGAATGTTTTCCTGAACCTGAAATTCATTTTCAGCTAGCTGTGTGAAGTACGTGCTTTTCCATGCTCGAGGCAACCCAGTCATACGACGTTGTTCATACACCGCGTGACGCCCCTTCCCTAAAACTCCCCAGCTCACATCAATGCCTGTGACACCAAACTTAGGCTCACACTTAATTTCTTTGAACAAGCTATCGCATAAAAATGCCAAGGAGTAACTTTCCTCGCCACTACTGCACCCTACGCTCCAAATAGCTAAGTTCCGGTCTTTCTTTCTCTTTAAGCGACTCTTCATTACCAAGTAAGCAAGAGCCATTGCATTGGAGTCTCGATAAAAACGTGTTTCACCGATAACTAATCGATCCAACAATACCAACCATTCTCCTAGCCCCTGCAAGGGTGCCGATACCTCTTGAAGGTAATGGTCGTAATCGTTATATCCCAATTCGCGCATGCGAATGGTCAAACTAGACTGTAAACGGGATTTTTGATCTAAAGGAAAATGTGTACCAAGCTTCTCTTCAACAAACGACCGCCAACTTTCAAACTGGCGGTCATCCATATTCGGAATGATCAATTCATCTTGACTCATGTCGCTTGTAAACATCCCTTGGGGTTGAACAGACATTTAATTCGGCTCAACCGTACAATCACAGATTACGAAGCTTGCGCAGCTTCATCATCATCCAAAGGAAGCTTAAAGCCTGATACCGATTCTCTTAGCTGGCTAGCAGTTTGAGCAAGGTGGCCAACGGATTCTGCCGTTGCACTCGTACCCGCTGTTGTTTGCGATGTAATCTCTTGGATTACATTCATCGTGTTTGATACATGGCCTGCAGACATCGACTGTTGTCGCGATGCATTGGAGATGTTTTGAATCAAGTCAGCTAGGTTCATCGATACGCTCTCGATCTCTTCTAGCGCAACACCCGCGTCTTGAGCCAAGCGAGCCCCACGTACTACTTCGGCAGTTGTTTGTTCCATTGAGATAACTGCTTCGTTCGTATCCGTTTGGGTTGTTTTAACAAGTGCCTCAATCTGTTTCGTCGCTGCCGATGAACGTTCTGCTAGGCGCTGAACCTCGTCCGCAACAACCGCGAAGCCTCGACCTGCGTCACCCGCCATCGATGCCTGAATTGCGGCGTTCAAAGAAAGAATGTTTGTTTGGTCGGCAATGTCGTTGATCAAGGATACGATATCGCCGATTTCTTGCGAAGATTCACCCAGTCGTTTGATGCGCTTAGATGTTTCTTGTATCTGCTCACGAATTGTATCCATACCGTTAATGGTATTGTTTACAACGTCAGAGCCTTTTTTCGCGATCGTTACAGATCGCTCCGCAACCGCGGCTGATTCTGCTGCATTTGAAGATACCTGATCAATCGACACAGCCATCTCATTGATCGCCGCAGACGCACCAGCAATTTCTTGTGCTTGGTTTTCTGAAGAGTCGGCCAACTTCATAGTCGCACCCTGCGTTTCACTCGCAGAAGAGGCAACCTGTACAGCCGTATCTCGAATTGCTTTTACCAGACCACGCATCTGATCGATCGCGAAGTTAATGGAGTCGGCTATCGCGCCGGTGAAATCTTCCGTTACTGTCGCTTCAGTTGTGAGGTCACCATCTGCCAGATCAGCTAGTTCGTCTAGTAAACGCAAAATTGCGTTTTGATTTTGCTCATTTTGCTCTTCTGTCATACGCAAGCGCTTTTGCGATTCCTGATAAAGCAACACACCAATGACAACGATTAACGCAATAATTAGAGCCAAAATAAAGTAGGCAAGGGCAGCACTGAAGAAGCGGCCATCGGCTTGGCTTTGCACGCTATTGGATAGAGCGTACGTTTCATCAAGTAGCGCAATAGAATCTTCAAAGATTAAGTTAGCCGCTTTACGCACCTTGAATAACTCAGGGGAAGTTTCAAGAATTGCTTGTACGTTACTATCAACATACTCGAACAACTCGGCAATCGCTTCTAGACCATAAATCGCGTCTTCATCTGTCACTTGCGAAATTTCCATGGCCTCATTGCCATCGAACATCGAGTTCATAACACGACCAAACAAGCGCGCATCTTGACCAAAACGATTCGCTGCAATCGCAGCATCCTCATCACCGGATAGAATGTTATTTACACTTCGAACAATACGTTCAGCACGTAGAGATTGACGTTCAGCTACGGAGATTTGGTCGGCTGGAGCATCACCATCAAGAAGAATCGATACAACGTCCTCATACTCCACCTGAAGTTCAGGGATGGTGTCGTTTAGAGTTTGCGCGATCTGGTGAAGGCTAAGAACGGTGTCTTGGTTTTCAAGAATACGGTCAGCATTGGAACGCACATTCTCCCAACGCGCCGTTACGCCCGTCTCGATAGGTAGAACGGATGCCGGCAAGCCAGTCTCTGGATTACCATTGACGATATATCCAAGTAGCTTTTCAAAATCTTCACGCGAGCGCTTTAACTGCGCGAAAGCTTCTTCTTTACCAGATGCAGCTTCCGTCGAGTTTTTCGCAATTTCTTGAGAAAGTACTCTCAAGTCACTGGCGTACGCACTGTAATCTCTATCGTAACTACTATCACGCCCGATAAAGTAAGAAACCACTATTAGAAAAACTAACAATGTGACGAGGGCTATCCCTAACCAAAAGATAACCCCTGTGTTATCTTGATCAGAGCTGAATCTTCCGGACATAATCTTCATTTTTTTTCTGGCTCCCGGCCTTTCGCAGTTCTTACTATTTTTGTGTCAATGACACGCTTGTAAATCTGGCGTCTGATACCAATCGCTTAGCATCAAACACCAACCAATCTTTACCATCTCTATTGAATGCACCATCCACAAAGGCAACGATATTTTTCGACAATGGTTCTGAAGTGGTATTTTTCAATCCTTCTTGTTCGAAGTGTTGCATGCCCTGAACGTGGTCGACCAATAAACCACTGAGCATGTCGTTATGTTCCACAACAAGAATTCTTTTATCTCGAGATCTAATCCGTTCGCTTGGTACGCCAAAAAAACGAGACAAATCAATGATAGGAATGAGGCGGCCTCGAATATTGGAAACACCCAACACCCAAGCTTTTACTCCAGGAATAACGGTATATTTTGGAACATGTAATAGCTCGGACACGGACCCCATGCCGGCTATGAATTGATAACCCGCTAGCGAAAATCCGATACCACTAAAATATTCACGAACTTCTTCTTGGGCAGGCAAGCCTACAGAAAACTGCGCACTTTTCTTCGCTATATCTCGTAAAGCATCAAACGAGTGCGCGACTTCACTACTCATACTATTTAATCAAGTAACTCGTTAATGGTAGCGATGAGGTCATTTTCGCTAACTGGCTTAACTAAGTATCCTTTCGCACCTTGGCGCGTACCCCAAACTCGATCAGTCTCTTGATCTTTGGTAGTAACAATCACTACTGGAATGTCAGCGGTCTCAGGTGTTCTCGTTAATTGACGAGTTGCTTGGAAACCGTTTAACCCAGGCATTACAACATCCATCAAAATAAGATCAGGACGTTCCTGACGTGCAACGGCTACGCCATCTGCGCCATTATCAGCTGTAATTACTTCGTGTTTATGCTGGTCGAGAATTGTTGAAATCTTGCGAATTTCTGTTGGTGAATCATCGACGATAAGTATACGAGCCATAGCTCTCCCTCATTTAATTCATCTTGCGATGAGAGAATTGTTAATCCTTTACTTAGCCATTTTGAGGTGCATGATTACGAATCGTACTCAGCAACTCATCCTTACTAAACGGCTTAGTTAAATATTGATCTGAACCCACAATACGGCCTTTAGCCTTATCAAACAGACCATCTTTACTCGATAGCATAATGACCGGGGTTGATTTAAAAGCACTGTTATTTTTGATCAAAGCGCAAGTTTGATAACCATCAAGACGTGGCATCATAATATCGACAAAAATAATGTCTGGATTTGAATCTGCAATCTTTGCCAAGGCATCAAATCCATCGGTTGCCGTAATGACCATGCAACCTACCTTCTTTAATAAGGTTTCAGCTGTACGTCGAATGGTCTTACTGTCGTCGATGACCATTATTTTTAAATTTTCGAAATTATCTTCCATTTGTATTACTGCCTAGGCAATTACCCGTGCACTGTGTGCGTTTTTTATATAAACAATAGGCGCCATTATCGGTCCATAAAACTTACTATAGACCAATATCTTAAAAGTGTTTCTTAATATCAATTCACGAACTGAATTGCTAAGTATCTATTATGTATAACTTATTTCTGAAACTTGGGCTTATTTTCACTGTCTTAACGACGTCAAAGTCCCACGCATCAAACACTTACCCTGATTTAAGTAGCTTAAGTGCTCTATGACGACTATCTTTGACACCTTATTTTTAAGACTAGTACAAAAATTATTTTTGGTAGGTTTTCTATGGCGATAAAGCTTGGAATTGTGATGGACCCCATCACAACCGTAAACACAAAGAAAGACAGCACATACGCAATGATGCTTGCCGCTGATGCAAAGGGATGGGAAATCTACTACATGGAGCAAAAAGATTTATCGCTCGTTCAAGGCGAAGCTTACGGCTCTATGCAACGCATACATCTCAAACAAGACCCCGAAAATTGGTACGCATTAGATAACTCAGTCGATAGCCCTCTCACTCAGTTAGATGTTTTATTAATGCGCAAAGATCCGCCTGTAGATAGCGAATTCATCTATGCCACCTATATTGCAGAACGAGCTGAGCAGCAAGGCTTACTAGTGGTCAACAAACCTCAGAGCCTTAGAGACTGTAATGAGAAGGTTTTCGCTACGGCTTATCCACAGTGTTGCCCTCCCGTATTAATCAGTCGCAACCCAAAACAGTTGAGAGCCTTCGTTGATGAGCACCAGCACGTCATTTTCAAGCCATTAGATGGAATGGGTGGCACCTCTATATTTAACGTAAAAGCTGGCGACCCAAATATTGGTGTCATATTAGAAACGCTTAATAATTTTGGTGAAACGCAAGTGATGGCTCAACGCTATATCCCCGAAATATCAAAAGGAGATAAGCGCATACTCATCATTGATGGAAAGCCCATCGATTACGCTTTAGCAAGAATTCCCAGTAAAGGCGAGCATCGTGGTAACTTAGCCGCAGGCGGAAGAGGGGAGGCACAACCGCTTACAGATCGTGATCGTTGGATAGTGTCTCAGATTGCTGATGATTTAAAAGCCCGCGGTCTGCTCTTCGTTGGCATCGATGTCATTGGTGATTACCTCACCGAAATTAATGTCACTAGCCCTACGTGCATTCAAGAAATTAATCGCGCCTATGATCTTGATATTGCAGGCGATCTAATGTGCGTTATCGAACAGAAGTTAAATCAATAATTCATCTAAATAGACCGGAGAGCATGAAGTCGTGGCAGCAATACCTCAAGCAAATATAAAAGCTAGTGACCGCTTGAGCTTCACCATTTTTGTCGCCATTGCACTCCATGTACTCATGGTACTCACCGATTTTATTCAAGATGACCCCAAACCCGTCGCCAAAACCATGGAAATTACCTTGGCACGATTTGATGACGAAAAACGGCCTGACCAAGCAGATTTTTTAGCTCAAACTAATCAGCAAGGCAGTGGAAACGTCGAGGAAAAAGTAAGACAAAGTTCTCCAACTAAGTCGATCGATGAAAGTATGCTAATTCAAGAATCAGCATCTCCGGCCAAACCACAACAACAAGAAACTGAAAAACGAAGCGCTGTGGTAACGCGTGTCGCAGATGATTCTTTCAGTGCGTTGTTCGCTCCCGATCAAGAGTATGTCCCTGATTCTGAGCAGCCTGAATTACGCTCTCTGATTGAGCGCAGCTTGCAAATTGCAGAATTAGAAGCAAGCTACGAAGAACAGCTTCAGCAATATGCCAAAAAACCTCGTGTTACTCGTCTAGCAGCGGCTTCTACAATGAAGGCTGTTGATGCACGTTACGTTGAACAAGTCGTTGCTAAAATTGAGCGGGTAGGGCGTCAATTTTTCCCTACAGATCGTGGACGTAAACTGTACGGAAAGCCTCGCGTTTTAATCTCCATCTATTCAGATGGCAGTCTTAGAGATGTTGAAATTCGTTCAAGTTCTGGTGACCTAGTATTAGATGCAAAAACCAAAGATATCGTCAGCCGCGCCGCGCCCTTTGCTCCCTTCCCAAGTGAAGTAAGAAAAGAACGCGATGTACTTGAACTCATCCGTACATTTTCTTACACAGGAAAAGGTGTATATAGCTTTTAGCGCGACTAAACTACGGCCAGCGCAATATTTGAGAGAGCCAAGTTGACTGATTCAATCAACCTACAAAACCATTTTTTAATTGCGATGCCGCGTTTAGAAGATCCGCACTTCAATGGCACGATCACATACGTTTGCCAACATAATGAAGAAGGAGCCATGGGTATCGTGGTCAATAAAGCCGCTTATCTCGATCTAAATGAAATATTCGAGCAACTCGAGCTTCCTCTTTTAGAAACTGAGTCGCCAATTGAAGTCATGCAAGGCGGTCCGGTTCAAGTCGATCGAGGCTTCGTTCTGCATAACGATGGTTCATCTTGGGACAGCTCCTTTGCCGTAACCAAATCAATTCAATTAAGTACGTCTCAAGATATTTTAGCTGCGATTTCAAAAGGTAATGGTCCAGAAAATTATCTTGTCGCTCTAGGCTATGCCGGCTGGGGCCCAGGACAATTGGAAGAAGAGATCGCTCAAAACTCTTGGCTAACCTGCGTATCTAGTGAAGAAGTGATCTTTTATACCGACACCAAAAGCCGCTATGACAGAGCATTAGCAAGCATCGGGCTAGATGCAAGCCAACTCACATGGCAAGCAGGCCATGCCTAAAAATTATATCTGCTTCGATTTCGGTCTAAAACGCATTGGTGTTGCTGTTGGTAATGACTTCATTGCAACAGCCAAAGAACTATCACCAATAAAAGCGAAAGACGGCATTCCCAATTGGCAACAACTTGAGGCACACCTAAAAGAGTGGCAGCCAACAGCAGCCGTTATTGGCCTACCGCTTAACATGGATGGAAGTGAGAGTGAGCTCAGTGCTCGGGCACGAAAATTCGCAAATAGAATACATGGTCGCTATCACCTAGCAACGCACATGCAAGACGAACGTTTATCAAGTTACGAAGCAAAAGGAATTGTATTGTCTGAACAGGGGCATAGAGACTTTGGTGAACATTCAGTAGACGGCCTTGCGGCCTGCCTCATCTTAGAAAGTTGGTTTGCGCAGAAGCAAGACGAGAACTAACTCGAAAAGATTAAGATAAGAATCAAAGGAAGGTGCACTGATTAAACCCTCAGAATTAAACCAGTGCGAGACAAACTAGTTCACAGCATCTTTAAGCGCTTTGCCAGGCTTAAAACCAACGCTTTTACTCGCTGGTATCTGAATTGTTTTTCCCGTTTGAGGGTTCTTGCCGGTACGTGCACTACGCTCTCTTTGAGAAAAAGTTCCGAAACCAATCAAACTAACTGGATCGTTTCTGGTCATAGCATTAGTGACTTCATCGGTTAATGCATTGATGACTTCACCCGCTTTATCTTTAGTTAATCCTGTTTTTTCGGCGATAGCTGCTGCAAGTTCAGGTTTTTTCATAACATTTCCTCTTTTATTATTTGCTTTGAAAACGGCGAAGGCTTAACTTTGCTGCCCTTTAAGATAGCGAACTTAAGTAGCTAAGCAATCAAAAAATCAATAATTGCCAGATTTCATAATATTTGACATCGAATTCGACATACATTGACCTCTTTGTGGCATAAATCTCACAAATAACAAACTACTTAATAGATAATCTCGCTAATAAATAGATTTTATTTTTTACCCATCTCAGGATCTTGATGGGGTTTTGCAGGAGTATTCAGTGAACGTCAATTTAGCGTTGCGCAAAATCCGCTGGCTTGTATTGTGTATTGGTCTAGCGACGATTTTCGGTGGCTGTAAAGCGATTAACCAATTTTTGGTAAAGCCATTCATCAAGCCAACCGGTGATACAGTAACGCTTCTTGGTGAAGCACACATCGTTCCTTATCTATTAACAACAGATGATACCGAAGCAGGTTGTGCTGGTGCTGAAGCGCTTACATCTATGGTTATGGCGCTAGGTCGAATTACTGAAGAACCTCACGAACTTGCAATTCTTCTTCACCTTGGTGCAGGCGGCTGTGAAGAGGCAAGAGCAGCAGAGAAAGAACTAGAATATCTTCGCTACATCCGTGCACTTCAGCCTGACTTCGCTGAAGATGCATTGATCGCACAAAAACGCCACCACTTAAAAGCTGCAAAACGCTATCTCGTCGCCTGGGATGAACTGATCAAGTTCAATGACGACAACGAAATCGGCCGTCCTCTCGAGAATGGTGGTGTTGAGTGTCCCGAGTTGACACAAGACTTTGACCAAATTGTTTGGCTAGCTGGCCTTGCTGGCGGATTACTTGCCCTTAACAACGACATCATGTCGGGCTCTTATATCGGCGTTCCTAAAAATATCGCCGCTCAAGCAGAACGTGCAGCTGGCTGTCTAGATAATAAGAAATGGTTCGGCGCACCGCTCGCACTTAAAGCAACAGTATGGAGCTTGCTACCAGGTGCGACACCAGAAGGGGAAGACCCGTGGGCTCGCTTAGAGCAGGCTGACCTTATTGGTGAAAAAGCACGCGTACGCTTGTCACATGTTTTCCATGCTGTAGCCGCTTACTCTAAAGGCGACGACGAGCGTTTACGTGCGATCATGAAACGTCATGCTGAGCAGATAAATGAATTTCCTGCAAATGAGCAATATCGTTTATTCGATGCAACCGCGACAGAAGTCTTAACGCGACTCTCAGATAAAATGTGGACAGAAGCAACTGGCAAGCGAACACCACTTGGTGGTCTAGGCACTTTCTGGGACGAAAACGCAGCAGACGATATCGAGGAAGTTTCACTCGACGACCTCTTCTAAAACCCTTTTGTGAACTAGCGCACGTCATTATTGCTATAACGAGAATTAATAGTGACTAATTGGAACGAATTAGCGCTATTCACACCTAGTTACCCTTCCTAAGAGCCGATATAATCTATCGGCTTTTTTATTCGATATAACAACGAATTACCTAAATATAAATTTAAACTAGGGGGTAGGAATTTCGTGGTTTCCAATACTTTAAAAAGTCGCTCACCCATTGAGTGGCTATCGTCCCTTCCTGCTTGTATCTTGCTTTTGATGGTTGTCATCTTTAGTACAAGTAGTGATGTCCATAACCAAATACTGCAAGTAGGCGAACATTATTGGGAGGGTTATTACAAACTACGTACAGATCCCGAGCTACCAAGCTGTGATGCTCAACTTGATGTTGAGGCTGCCGTACAAGAGCGACTAGCTGAAAGCGCGGAAGAAGACGACTTCGGTCTTTTCGATGCCGAACCAGCTGATCCTGAGCTCATTCGCCAATCAATAATAAACTCAAAAGCAGATTGTGTTGCTGCCTTTGAGTCGTACGAAGAAACTAAACAACGAATCACTCCTGCATTGGAAACTTTCAGAGCTGTTGAGTTATTCGTTTCTGAAGTGATTGCTGTAGGCATCATGTCCCAGAAATTTATTCTGGTTGGTCTAATCTTACTATGCGCTACAACTGCTACATTCACACGTCACCACATTGCTATGCGTCCGGTGATGTCTCGCTTAGATCACTACGTGGCGAGCACAGCTCAGTTAGCTGCTAATGGCTTACTACTGGCGTCTGCTGTAGCATTTAGAGATCTAGCACATTCAGATGGATCCAAAATAACCGCTGACGTGGCCTTCATTCATGAACTCTGGGTCTATGGCTTCGGCGTACTCACCATCATGAGTGCCATCAACATATTCCGACCTGCGGCAGATCTCACACCAGGCGGCAACATTGGTCGAGCTGGTCTAGCTATTCCATTGTACGCAACCATGACAATCATTGCTGCGGCGTTCTTCTTCTTTGGCCTAGGTGAAGGCAACAAGCCTAACCCAGCAGCACTAGGTATTCACCTAGACAAGCTTCTTGATCTCAGTGACATGTTCTTGAACGTCGGCTTGTACGTCTGGATAGGTATGATGCTTAAGCAAACGCGCTTTGCATCGCTCGTGCTTTCTTTGTTCAAGCCATGGAAACTACCACCAGAGCTATTAGTTGTTCTTGTCGTAATTCTTGCGGCTATTCCAACAGCCTACACTGGCGGTTCAGGTATTTTCGTTATTGCGGCAGGTGCCGTGATTTATCACGAGTTACGCGCTGCAGGTACGCGTCGTCAATTGGCACTAGCAGCGACAGCGATGTCCGGCTCAATGGGTGTTGTATTACGTCCTTGCTTGCTTGTGGTTGTTATCGCATTTATGAACCGTGAAGTCACAACTGACCAGTTATTTGGTTGGGGTGTATACGTATTCATGCTGAGCGCGGTGATGTTTGGCTTCTTTGCATTGACGCTTAACCGTCAGAGCAAGTTTGAACTTGCATCTCCAGGGCAAGCTTTCCCTGAAATGCTTCAAGCTTTCCGTCCATTGATTCCTTACATCATCTTGTCTGTTGCCGTTGTATTGTTCTATCGCTATGCGGTAAACGTTCGCTTAGACGAATTCTCAGCAGCACGTATTCTTCCAGTTATGATGCTTGTGATTTTGATTTATGAGCACGTGACGAAGAAAGAAGCAGTTAGCGAAGATGGTAAAACGAAGATTCCTCACAAAGGCATCGAAACCAACATTCGTACCGCAACGAATCAGACAACAGCAGAAATCGGCGCATTATTGTTATTAATCGGCTGTACTATCTGTCTTGGTGGAACCATCGAGCGCTCCGGCATCGTAGAGACATTCCCTGCTGAATTCTCAAGCGTTTGGGCGGCAATGGGCTTACTTGTTTGCGTATTGATCGTCATGGGTATGATCATGGAACCGTTTGGCGCAGTTATTTTAGTAAGTCAGACAATTGCTCCAATCGCTTACAGCGCAGGTATAGATCCAATTCACTTCTGGATGCTGACACTGGTAGCGTTTGAGCTTGGTTATCTGAGCCCACCGGTTGCACTTAACCACTTACTTGCACGCCAGGTTGTAGGTGAGAAAGAAGCTCTGGCTGCTGTGCTAACAGAAGGAACCTTCTACCAGCGTTATGAGAAAATACTTCTCCCTCTTATTACGATGGGTACAGTACTTCTTATCGTTGCGTTCACACCACTGTTTTATCAAATGATGTCTTAGTGACACCTTGGTAAACCAATAGTAAAAGCCCTGCCTGATCTATCACGCGGGGCTTTTTTCTACTTACTCAATTCACATGAAAAATCACATAGAAAAGGATTCCTATGCAACTCAATCGCACTGCTGCATTACTGCTTAGCATAGTCATTACGACACTCTTAATAGTTCATTCATCAAAATTAGAAGCAAAGAACCTGCAAGGCTCCAAAGAGCAGTGCAAAAGGATCGCGACAAAGATCGATATGATCAATGATAAAAGACGTGCAGGAGGCAGCTCCGCACAAATGGACAAGTGGCGAAAAAAGCGAAATGCACTAAGCGATAAGGCTTATAAATTGAATTGCAGAAAACACGGAATAATCAAATAGGCATAAAAAAACCGGTGACTGTTTCCAGACACCGGCTTTTTAAACTTCAGGCCAAGCTACTAAGCCTTAGGCCCTGCAGCAACGATAGACTCTGATACATCAAACTTCTTAAAATTCTCAACGAATTGAGAAATCAAATCAGCCGCTTTCGCATCATAAGCATCTTTGTCTGCCCATGTATCACGAGGGTTAAGTAGGCCAGAATCAACGCCTGGTACAGCTACTGGGATATCCAAGTTAAGCTGTTCTAAATGTGTTGTTTCCGCATCAGCCAAAGCACCGCTCTGAATTGCAGAAATGATTCCACGAGTTGTTGGGATGCTAAAGCGCTGGCCCACACCGTATGAACCACCAGTCCAACCAGTGTTAACTAGGTAAACTTTGGAACCGAATTCTTCCATACGCTTCATTAGCAATTCAGCATATTCACCCGCTGGGCGAGGGAAGAACGGCGCACCAAAACATGTTGAGAATGTTGACTTAAGCTTAGAGTCTGAGCCCATCTCAGTAGAACCAACCAAAGCCGTGTAACCACTTAGGAAGTGATACGCTGCTGCTTCTTTGCTCAGCAATGATACTGGAGGCAAGACACCTGTCATATCACATGTTAGGAAAACGATTGCATTTGGCTCGCCAGCAAGATTCTCTAGTACACGTTTTTCAACGTGCTCTAGCGGATATGCACAACGACCATTCTCAGTAAGAGAGGTGTCAGTGTAATCAGGAGTACGAGCATCATCATCGATTTTTACATTCTCAACGATCGCGCCAAACTTAATAGCGTCCCAAATAATTGGCTCATTCTTTTGGCTAAGATCAATTGTCTTCGCGTAACAACCACCTTCAAGGTTAAAGACCGTGCCTTTACCCCAACCGTGTTCGTCATCACCAATCAAATAACGCTCTGGATCTGCTGAAAGCGTTGTCTTACCTGTTCCAGATAGACCAAAGAACAAAGTTGTTTCGCCATCTTCACCGACATTCGCGGAACAGTGCATTGGCAAAACATCTTTTTCAGGAAGAAGGAAGTTCTGAACAGAGAACATCGCTTTCTTCATTTCACCAGCGTAACGCATGCCTGCAAGAAGTACTTTGCGTTGCGCGAAGTTGATCATAACAGTGCCATCACTATTTGTTCCGTCACGCTCTGGTACACATTCAAAACTAGCAACGTTCAAAATTTGCCATTCTTGCTTGTCAGCAGGATTAAATGTCTCAGGACGGATAAACAAGTTGCGACCAAACAGATTTTGCCAAGCAGTTTCTGTTGTCACTTTAACAGCAAGATAGTGCTCAGGATCAGAACCAACGTGAAGGTGAGATACATAGCTGTCTTTTTCAGCAAGATACGCTTCAACACGCTCCCACAATGCATCGAATTTATCCGCATCAAAAGGGCGGTTGATCGGACCCCAGCCAATAGCATCAGACGTGCTTGGCTCTTCAACAATATAACGGTCCATTGGAGAGCGACCAGTTCTCTTACCAGTTGTAACAACTAAAGAACCGTTAGCAGCTAAACTGCCTTCTTTACGCTCCAGTGCATGTTCAACTAGTAATGCTGAACTTAGATCAACAAAAGTGTTACTCACTTTGACCTCACCTAAAATAAAACTAACTGGCTTGGAAAAATCCAAACCCTTATAAAATTGGGGCGCTATTATGACAAATCGCCAATTAAAAAACGACAGTAAAATAGACGCCAAGCATTATGCGCTTTATGTGTTCAATGAATAACCAATTAGTGCGGCTTACCGACATTAAATAACTCATTGACACGCTCGCGATCAAATTCGTAATGCGCACCACAAAATTGACAATCGATTCCTATCACAGGCTCTTCATCAAGAATCGACAGCGCCTCATCTTTCCCTAAAGAATAAAGAGAATTTAAAGACCGCTCCTCGGAACATGTGCATTCAAAACGCACAGGCTCTGACTCATACACTTGCACACTTTCTTCATGATAAAGACGATGCAAGATAGTCGCATTGTCATTCTGTTTGACCTCTTCAAAGCTCAATGTCTCAGCGAGCTGCCTAACACGATCCCAAGCATCTTGATCATCGATATATTTGTAATCAGGAAGCTTTTGAAGCATCAAGCCATAACAGTACTCGTCATCACTCGCAAACATGAAATGCGTATCTAGCTGCTCTGATAAATCAAAGTAATGCGCCAAACATTCAGCCAACGTCGATCGCTCTAAAGGCACAATCCCTTGATAACGCTGTCCCTTATCAGGCTCTATGGTGATCGCTAGTTGTGCTTTCCCCAACAAATCGCCTAAATCATTAGAGTCCGGCAAAGCGTCCTCATAATGCACGATACTTCGAAAAGACTTTTGATCTGTCGCTTCTGCCATTAACAAACTGACGGGGCCTTCACCTCGAGCATGTACAGCTAGTCTACCTTCAAACTTGAGTGTTCCTGTCATCAATACAGATGCACAGGTTGCTTGTGCTAACAACGCTCTAGGTATTTGGGGATAGTCTTTGTTTGCAGTAACTTCTTGAAAGCTTTTTGACAAGCGAACAATTTCACCTCGAATATGGCATTCATCAAGGAGGAATTTTTGGAAGGAATCTCCTTCAAGCATAATTATCTCTCTGTCTCTAATCGTTTCGTTGATCTTTGAAACGATGAATTAAACGACGATCCCGTTTATTCGGTCTTCTAAACGGTACTGGCTGACTTTCGCGTTCCGCACGACGCTCCGCCACTTTCTTTTCACGCTCTATTCGACTTTCTTCCGTTTCTTCGTATAGCTGTTGAGCTAAGGTTGCGTTTTGACGACGATCTGACAAGCTAGCCACTGTCACGACTTTATCCACCCAGCCTTGTCGAATTTGCAAAGTAGCGCCCAAATCGACCGTCTTACCTGGTTTGCAACGCTGACCGTTGTATTGCACTTTGCCGCCCTCTACAGCTTCTTTAGCCATAGACCGGGTCTTAAAAAATCTTGCTGCCCACAACCATTTATCGATACGAACTTTTTGCTCAGAACTTTCTGTCATGACGAAGGCATTACATCCATAAATGAAGACAACAAAGGATAGTCACTTTTCACTCTCATAGGTCCGCGGCTATCTGGTTTTACGATATTGATCAAATGCACGAGTCCCGCTTTTTTAGCAGAATGAAGGACATCTTCATTATCATCAAAAAATACTGTTGAGCGTGGATCAAAATGTACTTTGTTGCGCAAAGCTGTCCAAAACTCTGGATCTTCTTTCGGTAAGCCAAAATCATGAGATGTATGCACTTCATCAATATAATCGCCTAGATTGGTGCATTGCATCTTAATTTCAACACCTGCTCTGTGAGAATTTGTCACAAGCAATACGCGATAAGGTCCAGCGGATATTGCACTCAGGAATTCTTCAGCAAATGGCCGGTAGGCTATTTTGTCTTTCACTTCATGTTTTAATTGGATCAAATCCATATCAAGTAAGTCAGACCAATAATCAAAACAATACCAATTTAAGGTTCCTTTAAGATCTCGAAAATACTTGCTCAGAAATGTATTCGATTCTTCAAGCGTCATTCCTCGCGTATCAGCGAAGCGCTTTGGAAGATGTTGCATCCAAAAATAATTATCGAAATGCAGGTCTAACAAGGTGCCGTCCATATCAAGGAAGACGGTATCGATTTGATTCCAGTTGAGCATCAAACTCTCTATACTTTATGGCAATTGATTCGATGCATTTTAACGAAGCAGGGTAGCTATGTCAGATTTAAGCGCGTTTTTTGAACCACTTTCAGTTATTGCCAAGGATGCCGGCAAGGCAATTTTAGAAGTATATAACTCAGATTTTCCCATCGAGATAGATACTAAAAGCGACGATTCCCCTGTTACCAAAGCCGACTTAGCGGCACACAAAATCATTGAAAAGGGTCTACGAGCCCTAACTCCAGATATCCCTTTTTTGTCAGAAGAGGGTGGTCTACCAGAGTATACAGAGCGAAAGCATTGGCAACGCTACTGGCTTGTTGATCCATTAGACGGCACAAAAGAATTCATTAATAAGAATGGCGAATTCACCGTTAATATCGCCTTCATTGAAAACCACGAGCCAGCGCTTGGACTCGTTTATGTTCCGGTAACAGATACCTTATACTTGGGCGGCCTAGCATTCGGAAGCTTCAAAAACTCAGCAGGATTACACGAACAAATTGCGATCAAGCCCGTTAATCTCGGCACCACATTAACGGTTGTAGGAAGTCGTCGACACGGTGCAGAAGCGCTAGATAGCTTGTTAGAGAAAGTTTCAGATACGTTCTCGAATATCGATCGTGTAGATATGGGTAGCTCCCTCAAAATTTGCGCCTGCGCTGAAGGATCCGCTGATTGGTATCCACGCTTAGCACTCACTTGTGAATGGGACACCGCTGCGGCGCACGCTGTTCTGAAAGGCGCCGGCGGTGAAATCTATACTCCGGAACTCACACCATTGCGTTACAACACAAAAGAAGAAATGTTGAACCCTTTCTTCCATGCCGTAGGTGACACGAGCTTTGATTGGAAAAAATTTCTATAAGCGGAAATTATCAGCTATTCAAAACGAAAAAAGCGCGACCTTTTTCAAGATCGCGCTCTTATAAAACCTTCAAAGCTATGGCAGCTTAATCTTCTTGCTCTACCACATCATTCGCTTTTCGGCCGTTTAAGGTACAACCCAAGCAACGTACAAATGTCGTTTCAAAAGGACCTTCGACTAATACTTCGAATGACTCTCCAATGTTACCACCAAGCGCAGAAAATGGTGATGAAACAATAAATACGCCCGCACCAAGAATAGTCGTGACAAACATTAATGGACGCACAAACAATGCGTCGCCAGTCATCGCCATTGCACTTGGGGTTTCATTAACAGGATTTGCATGGGCAATAGTTGGAAGAACAAGACTCACACACAGCGCCACACTGCATAATATTTGTTTAATTTTATGGTACATCGAAACTCCTCCACCAGAGCCGAATTTTATTAAAGAGACTTCTAAGAATGCACGTTAAGTGAATGATTTAACTATAGCTGCTGTTTGCTCACTGTCTAATGTTTCATCCCGATTACCTTATTTCTTGTGATCACTTTTGACACACTGAACAAAATACCGTGCTTCTACCCGAGTGCCTGATTTCTTTAAGGGTCTCACCACAGTTTTTACACGGCTCACCTTGGCGACCATATACGAACAACTGCTGCTGAAAGTAGCCCGGCTTGCCATCCCCACCGACGAAATCCCGCAAGGTTGTCCCGCCTTGCTCAATCGCTCGACTCAATACAAGCTTTATATTTTTAAGCAATTCAGCATAACGCTTTTTTGAAATTCGCCCTGCGGCACGTGAAGGGTGAATGCCTGACAGAAACAAAGCCTCATTAGCGTATATATTTCCAACCCCTACAACGACATGGCTATCCATAATGAATTGCTTCACAGCAATAGATCGACTCTTTGATTTTTGATGCAGGTAATCAACATCGAACGCATCCGACAAAGGCTCTGGTCCTAACTTGTTGATTAACTCATGCTTACTCCAATCCTCTGTCCACAAAATAGAGCCAAAGCGTCTAGGATCGTTAAAACGCAATACATGATCTGCAAAGCAAAAATCCACATGATCATGCTTCTGTACTTCAGTATCTGCAGACACAACCCGCAAACTCCCTGACATTCCCAAATGAATTAAGATACTTCCTTGATCAAAACTCATGACAATATACTTGCCGCGTCGAGTCACGCTTTTTACGAGATTAGGCGACCAAATTTCTAACTCCGTAGAGACAGGCCAGCGTAATCGGCTATTACGAATTGTCATACCTTGCAGGACTTTCCCTTCGCTGTAAGGCAAAATACCGCGTCGCGTTGTTTCTACTTCTGGTAGTTCAGGCACTATTTATTCACTCAGATTGAAAGGTTGATCATTGTCTACGAAGCAGGGTAAGCAAATCAAACACTTGGGCGTTGATGCTGGTGGCACATTCACCGACTTTGTTCTGATTGAGTCAGACCAGATGCAAACACATAAAGTTCTCTCTACGTCAAGCAATCCGGCGAAAGCGATTATTCAAGGCATCCTGGAACTCGGTCTTGAAGATGACTTGCTATCTGGTTCCCTGAACATTATTCATGGCAGTACAGTTGCGACAAATGCCGCGCTAGAAGGTAAAGGCGCACGCACCGCTTACATCGCCAACAAAGGCTTCAAAGATGTACTCAGCATTGGCCGTCAAAATCGCAAAGAACTATACAATCTAAAACCGGTCAAAACTGACCCGCCAGTACCGCCAGAATTATGCTTCGAAGTTGACTGTCGACGCGATGCACAAGGCAACATCATTACTCCCTTAAGTGATGAAGCGATCTCTCAGCTAGTTGAAGATGTAAAAGAGAGCGGTGCCGAAGCGATCGCTATCAACCTTTTATTCTCGTTTTTGAATAGTGAGGAAGAACAACGCATTGAGAGCGCCTTGAACAAAGACTTTTTCGTCTCCCGTTCGTCTTTTGTATTGCCGGTTTATAAAGAATATGAACGCGGCATCGCTACATGGCTTAACGCGTCATTGGGCCCAAAGGTCAATAACTACCTGAGCATGCTTCAAGACAAACTCAAGAACAATCATGTTCAAATCATGCAATCGTCTGGCGGCCTACTGACACTGGATGAGGCCAAAAAACGCGCCGTTAATCTTCTTCTCTCTGGACCTGCTGGGGGGCTATCAGCCGTCCGATTACTCGGAAAGTCACTCAATCAAACGAAAATACTCAGCTTTGATATGGGAGGCACAAGCACCGATGTGAGTTTAATGGATGGAGATTTCTTGTTAAGCAGCGAAAACTCCATCGCTGACTGGCCAGTAGCTATCCCTATGCTAGATATGGATACTATCGGGGCAGGCGGCGGCTCTATTGCCTGGATAGATGAAGCGGGCATGCTACATGTTGGGCCTGAATCTGCAGGTTCTAATCCAGGGCCGGCCTGCTATGGCCAAGACGGAGATAGGGCAACCGTGACGGATGCTAACTTGATTCTTGGTCACATCCCTAGATCTGCCAAACTGGGTGGTTCATTAAGCTTAGACTTCGATAAAGCAATACAAGCAATCGAAAAACTAGCGCAACAACTATCTTTGAGCATTGAAGAAACGGCGCAAGGCATCGTTCAACTTGCAGAACAACAAATGTCAGCAGCGCTGCATAATATCTCAGTCAAACAAGGGCATTCGCCTAAAGACTTCAGTTTATGTTGCTTTGGTGGCGCAGGCGGGATGCATGTTTGCTCTCTTGCAGAAAAACTCAATATCAAACGCGCTATTATCCCACGCAATTCTGGCGTCTTGTCTGCGTTCGGCATGCTCACCGCAGCGCCTATGCGTAATGCAACACACTCCTACATTCACCCTTATCAAGACGTTAGCAAAGAAACACTTGCTGACTTATTTGACAAAATGAAAGCGGAGATAGCTGAAGACAGCCCAGAGCTTGCGCAAACAGGGAAGATTAAACAACACCTAGATTTAAGATACTTGGGGCAAAGCTACACGATTGAGGTACCTTACTCTGAGCGCTCTGTCGAGGAGTTTGAAGCCGCACATGAACAACGCTTCGGTCATCGTTTAAATAAAAAAATCGAGCTCGTTAATCTGAAGTTGAGTATCGAAGGTGTTCCAGCAATTAATTCTTTATCGAAACCAATGCATACAAGTTCTTCTTCAACATCATTGCTAAACAATGAAATCGCAGTGATCGAACGAGATCATATTCAACTGGGCGATATAGTGACTGGTCCAGCTATTATCACAGAAAAAATATCGACCACCTGGATACCAAAAGCCTGGCAATGTGAATTAGATAGGTTTGGAAATTTACTGCTATCGAGGCCTTAAGATTTGATTTCGTAAAGCCTAGAGATAACCTGACCTGCCTTTTTGGATTTCAGCTCTTGCCATACGCTAGGAATGTCTAGCTGTGACAATTCCGCCTCTGTTTCGATGTAAACAAGCCCCTCTGGCGCTAAGACTTGCCGGTTATCAAGAAGCGCTAGAACCTGATTAACTAAATCTTTTCTGAACGGCGGGTCAATCAATACGATATCTAAAGGCTCTCCAGAATAGCTTTGAAGAAAACTGAGGGCATCGACATGACTCACTGATGCCGGCACATTTAACAGCGCTTTGTTTTGTTCTAGGTAGCGAAATGCTTGTGTATTTTTTTCGATAAACTGCACATGTTTCGCGCCGCGTGATGCAGCCTCAAAACCAAGCGCGCCACTGCCCGCAAACAAATCTAGTACGTTCGCACCAATGACTTCATGGCGCATCCAATTAAATACTGTCTCACGAACGCGATCTGTTGTGGGACGCAAACCTTCTACTTCAGGAAAACTCAAACGACGACTTCGATGCTCTCCAGCAATAATGCGAAAAGAACCTTCACTTTTTTTTTCTGGCTTACGGTTTTTTTTAGCTCGTGCTGGCATTAGAATTTAGCTCATAATCGCGTTGATCTCGGTCGGCATAAATGCTCGCCGCTTATTGTAGTGCGGACACAGTTTCTATCAATCTAATTATCACCTGTCGATATACAGGATGACATTCTTTCTTTGGACGACTCATGGATAACCAAATGCTTATCGGTTTCGCAATTATCGCGCTCATCGCGATCGCCTTCGTTATCGATATCAAAACCAGAAAAGTTACTCACAAGCAACTTCCTCCGTTTGCTAAGAAACAAAGCTTACCGCCTCGAGAGCAAGTCACCGAACAGCCAAAACCAATTAGCGAAACACTAGATACTTCTAGCGTTGAACCGACTCCAACAGCAGAAATCGCAGAAGTTACTGACATTGAACCGGCTGCTGAAGAAAAAGTCGAAGAGATTACTGAAGAACCCTCAACGAACTTCTTCTCTCGTATTGTATCTGGCTTAAATAGAACAAGAGGCCAACTCAGTGATGGCTTGGGCCAACTTCTTCTTGGTAAAAAAGAGATTGATGAAGACCTTCTTGAAGAAATCGAAACACAACTCCTGATGGCAGACATCGGTGTTGAAGCGTGCTCTCAAGTTATTCAAACAATCACAGAGCGCTCTGAGCGCAAAGAGCTTAAAGATTCTGAAGCTATTTATCAGCTACTCAAAACCGAACTAGCTGCTCTTCTTGCCGACAAGCAAGCGCCGCTTGAGATCCCCAAAAGCGATACACCTTTTGTCATATTGGTAGTTGGTGTAAACGGCGTAGGCAAAACGACAACCATAGGCAAGATGGCCAAGCGTTTTCAAAGCCAAGGTCACTCTGTCATGCTGGCTGCAGGTGATACATTCCGCGCAGCAGCCGTGGAGCAACTGCAAGTATGGGGCGAACGCAATGATGTTCCAGTCGTTGCGCAACACACGGGCGCAGACAGTGCATCAGTGATCTTTGATGCCGTTGAATCCGCAAAATCTAAAGGCATTGATGTCATCATCGCCGATACAGCAGGTCGTCTTCAAAACAAAGACAACTTGATGTCAGAACTCGAAAAAGTTGTTCGAGTGATGAAGAAGGTTGATGCACAAGCACCACACGAGGTGATGTTGGTACTTGATGCTGGCACAGGACAAAACGCACTTAGCCAAGCGCAAATATTCCAACAAGCCGTGGGCGTTACAGGAATCAGTCTGACGAAATTAGATGGTACTGCAAAAGGCGGTATTATTTTCGCCATTGCAAAACAGCTCGGTTTACCGATTCGTTTTATTGGCGTCGGCGAACAAATCGATGACTTACGTCCCTTCGATGCGGATGAATTCATTGAAGCACTTTTTGAAAAACAAACAGACGCTTAAGTTGTTAAAGCATGATTCAGTTTATTAACGTCGGAAAACGTTACCCTGATGGGCACGAAGCCCTGAAAAATGTTTCATTCGAGCTCGCGAGAGGTGAAATGGCATTTCTAACAGGACATTCCGGCGCAGGAAAAAGCACACTACTTAAACTAATCATGCTGATGGAACGAGCCAGCAAAGGTCAAATCACGGTTGGCAATCAAAACCTTGCACGTATTCCTCCGCGACAAGTTCCTTATTATCGTCGCCATGCAGGTGTTGTATTCCAAGACCACAAACTTCTGTTTGATCGCACAGTCTTTGATAATGTCGCGATTGCGATGGAAGTTGCAGGAACGCCACCAAAGGAAATTGCTAAACGCGTACGGGCTGCACTCGATAAAGTTGGGCTACTGAGCAAAGAGAAGCTCACGCCCATTCAACTTTCTGGAGGTGAACAACAACGTGTTGGTATTGCTCGTGCTGTCGTCAACAAGCCACCTATTCTGTTAGCTGACGAACCTACAGGTAATCTTGATCCAGAGCTATCGGCAGAAATCATGAAGCTGTTTAGCGACTTTAACCAAGTGGGTGTCACGGTGTTGATTGCAACGCATGACTTAGAGCTTATTTCACGCCTACCTTACCGAGTAATCGAACTTGATCATGGCCACATCAGAAACGAAGAGGCATTCGTAAATGGCTAAGTCAAATTCACAAGGCGCTCAAGTTTCTGCATCAAAACCGATGCTTGGCAGTTACTTTGGTAATCACAAAAAAGCTCTTTCTCATACCCTTAATGAGCAAAAGAAAAAACCATTAGCATCAATCCTTACGTGCGCCGTTATTGGTATTGCTATCTTATTGCCCACTTTACTAGGCGTGTTCTTAAGCAATCTCGAGCGCTCTCAATTGAGCTTTGATAATACGACTCAAATGACGGTGATGCTAAGCAAAACATTATCGCCGATTAAAGGGGCAACATTTGCGCAAGAACTAACAAAAATCGAAGGCATAGAGTCAGCCAAGTTCATCCATCAAGATGATGCTCTTGAGGAATTTAAAGCAACATTTGAACTCGAGTCGACACTTGAGCACTTGAGCGACAATCCCCTTCCTCACAGTATTATCGTAACCCTGAGTGATTCTGCTAATACGATAGAACAAGCGCAAAAACTTCGCACTAGCCTACTAGGAAAGCCTGAAATTGATCTGGTTCAGCTTGATTTAATGTGGGTTCAGCGACTCAACTCTATTACCAACTTTCTTAGTTTAAGCACCTGGATTCTTGGGCTAATGCTAAGTATTGCTGTCATTTTAATTCTCGGAAATACGATTCGATTAGCAATCGAAAACCGAAAAGACGAAATTGCCGTACTTAAGCTGGTAGGAGGAACGGACGCGTTTGTTTGTAGACCGTTTCTGTACTTAGGTATTTTCTATGGCATAGGCGGAGGAATATTTTCCATTATTTTATGCAGCGTGGTGTTAGCCATTCTAGCGCAACCTATTGAAGCACTGAAAGCTTCATATCAAAGCGATTTTAGTTTGTCAGGTTTGAACATTGAAACTACACTTTTTATTCTGTTAGTTGGAACATTTTTAGGTTGGTGCGCTGCCAAAATTTCTGTGAAACAACATATAAGCGCAATTGAACCAAGCTAATACCTATCTACGAAATTCGGAACTTTTTAAGGCTTAAGTAGTCCAACCACTCAACATTAGCACACTTGAGCACAAAAGCGCCGAGATGCTATGATGCAAGGATAACGAATAGAGGAATATTAATGGGCACAAGCTTACAACCCGTCGACATGTTAACTCCTGGTGGCAACCTTGAGTCTTACATCCAAACGGTCAACAGCATCCCGATTTTGTCAATTGAAGAAGAGCGAGATTTAACTGCGCGCTTACATGACGAAAACGACCTTGTGGCTGCGCGACACTTGATTATGTCGCATCTACGTTTTGTTGTTCATATCGCTAAAAGTTACTCTGGATATGGTTTAGCTCAAGCTGATCTTATTCAGGAAGGAAACGTCGGCCTAATGAAAGCCGTTAAACGTTTCGATCCGACATTCGGCGTTCGCTTGGTGTCTTTTGCTGTACATTGGATCAAAGCTGAAATTCACGAATTCATTTTACGTAATTGGCGCATTGTCAAAATTGCGACGACCAAAGCGCAACGTAAAATGTTCTTCAATCTTCGCAGCTCTAAAAAGCGTCTTGCTTGGTTTACCGCAGATGAAGTTGATTCAGTAGCTAAAGACCTTGGTGTAGAACCTCGCGTCGTTCGCGAAATGGAAGGTCGCTTGAGCGCTCAAGATACAGCATTCGATGCTAGCTCTGATGAAGATGATGACAGCGCGTTCTTAGCTCCAGCGAACTATCTAGAAGATCATTCAGCAGACCCTGCACGTGCTGTAGAGCTGGCTGATACATCGAGCGATACGCGTCATCGTTTAACTGAAGCCTTACGTACTCTCGATGAGCGTAGTTTAGATATCATCACCAAACGCTGGTTAAATGAGAAAAAAGCCACGCTTCATGAGCTGGCAGATGAATACGGCGTTTCAGCTGAACGAATTCGTCAATTAGAAAAAAATGCGATGAAGAAAGTAAAAGGCTTAATGGATAGTTAGGCCTCTTTCTTCTACTAAAAACCGCCAACAGGCGGTTTTTTTATGCCATTAAAATTCGGAGTTATGTCATGCATATTGCTTTTATTGGTGTAGGCCTCATGGGCGCTCCCATGGTTACTAACCTGATTCGTGCAGGTTTCTCTCTACACCTATGGAACCGCACCCAATCAAAACTCGACCCATTTCAGAAAAACGCGAATACATATACAGCTATCAGCGAGGCAGTTGCTCACGCAGACATTATCATCACTATGCTAGAGACCGGAGATATCGTTGAGCAAACACTCATGCAAGGCGATGTTCTTCAGGCGATAAAGTCTGGAAGCATGGTCGTTGATATGAGTTCAATACCGCCGGAACAAGCGCGTGCACATGCTCAGCTACTTAAGAATTATGGTATTTCGTATTTAGATGCCCCAGTGTCTGGAGGTACCGTAGGTGCTGAACAAGCGACTCTGTCGATTATGGCCGGCGGAAATAAAAATGACTTCGATAAAGCTCTCCCTATTTTCAATGCAATGGGTTCCGCCACACACATCGGCCCGCATGGTACGGGACAAGTCGCTAAACTGGCTAATCAAGCTATTGTAGGTATTACGATTGGAGCAGTCTCAGAAGCTTTATTGCTTGCTGCAGAGGGTGGAGCAGACCCTGTGGCAGTTCGTAAGGCTTTGGGTGGCGGTTTCGCTGCTAGCCGCATATTAGAATTACACGGTCAACGAATCATTGATGGCAATTATGAACCTGGGGCGCGTAGCCGTGTTCAATTAAAAGACATGCGCACCATACTCGATGAAGCTCGATTACAAGGTTTGACCCTACCCCTGTCACAACGCACGCATGACGGCTATCTGTCGCTAATCGCTCATGGCAAAGAGAACATCGACCATAGCGGATTAATGGTAGAACTCGAACGCCTCAACAATACATCGCACTTTGCTGAGAACAAAGAAAATGCCTAAATTCGCGGCCAATATCACCATGCTATTTCAAGAACATGACTTTCTTGATCGTTTTAAAGCAGCGAAAGACAATGGCTTTCGCTACATAGAGTATTTGTTTCCTTATGATTATTCCGCTCAAGATCTTGTCTCAAGATTGCAAGATAACAATCTAGAACAAGTCTTGTTCAACTTGCCTCCCGGCGACTGGTCAAAAGGGGAGCGAGGCATCGCATGCCTACCTGATCGTAAAGACGAATTTCGACGAGATGTTGATCAAGCCATTCATTACGCCGAACAATTAAACGTCAAACAACTCAATTGCCTGTCAGGCTTAAAACCAAACGATTTGAGTGAAGAAGAAGCTGAATCATGCTGGCTGGAAAATATTCACTACGCAGCAAGTGCGCTCGAATCAGCCGGAATAAAACTACTAGTCGAAGCAATTAACTCTAAAGTCGATATGCCTGGTTTCTACCTCGATACCCTCGAAAAGAGCCAGTCATTAATTGATCAAGTTCAACACACAAACGTTTACTTTCAATTCGACCTCTATCATATGCACATCATGCACGGCGATTTAGAAAGAAGTTTGAAATCTATCTGGCCACACATTCAACACGTACAATTTGCCGACAGCACTGGCCGACACGAACCAGGCACTGGCGACATTGATTTTGAAAAAGCATTCAATTTTCTAGACCAGAATGAGTACACAGGATTTGTTAGTGCAGAATATCTGCCAAAAACAGACACAGTTAGCTCTCTGGCGTGGTTACGAAGCTTTAATTAACGTGTAAAATTACGCTTGTGTTAAAACCATGTAAGTTCGGGATTTTCAGTTAATGCAGTTTAAATAGGTTTGCAAATGAGTTGGTGGGGAAAACTAATAGGCGGGGCACTTGGTTTCGCCGTATCAGGTCCCATTGGAGCAGTACTCGGCGCAGCAATTGGGCATAGCTTTGACAAAGGCTTAGCCGGCATTGAAAACTTTGCCCCTGATGACCTTTCAACAGAAGATATCCAAGCAGCATTCTTTGGCGCAACATTCTCAATTATGGGGCACGTTGCCAAAGCAGATGGAATTGTAAGTCAAGATGAGATAAGTGTTGCTCAGAACACCATGTCTCGAATGCAATTAAACAATGAGCAGCAAAAAGCAGCACAATCATTGTTTACTCAAGGAAAGTCAACCAGCTTCGACTACAAAGCGGTTGCAGAGCAGCTTAAACAAGAATGCGGACGTCGAAGAAACTTACTGCAGATGTTCATCGAAATTCAGATTGCTACGGCACTCGCTGACGGTGAACTTCACGCAAACGAGCAAGCGATTTTAATGGAGCTTGCTGAGATTCTCGGCTTTAACCGTCAACAGTTCGAACACCTTCTTGCTATGGCCGTGGCTCAACAACGCTTCCACCATAGTAATCAAGGCTTTGAAACCGAAGTTCATGCTTCCAAAATTGATGAAGCATATGAGGTACTTGGTGTAAACCAAGACTGCTCTGACCAAGAACTTAAGCGAGCATATCGGCGATTAATGAGCCAACATCATCCGGACAAGTTGGTAGCGAAAGGCTTACCCGAAGAAATGATGAAGCTTGCAACAGAAAAAACACAACAAATAAAAGAAGCTTACGAGCTCGTTAAGCAAAACAGAAATCTAAAGTAGAGGTAAGTAATGCGCGTTCTAGTAATCGAAGACGATAAAGACGTTGCCTCCTATTTGGTCAATGGCCTTAAAGAAAGTGACAATGTAGTCGACCACTGCGCCGACGGAAAAGAGGGCTTGCTATTAGCAGCAAGCGAAAGCTACGACGTAATGATTATCGATCGAATGCTTCCGGGCATGGATGGTTTATCAATCATCAAAACGATCCGTGCAACAGGTAACAAAACCCCTGTTCTGATTTTGAGCGCGCTAGGCGATGTTGATGATCGCGTTGAAGGACTTCGTGGCGGCGGTGATGACTACCTAACAAAACCATTCTCCTTCACTGAATTACTAGCACGACTTGAAGCACTTGAGCGTCGTGGTGCTAGCTCAGGTTCTGAACAAGTCACCCATCTACAAGTGGCTGATCTAGAAATGGATCTACTCGCACGTACTGTTAAACGTGCTGGCCAGAAAATAGATCTCCAACCACGTGAATTCCGTTTACTTGAATACTTAATGAAGCATGCTGGGCAAGTCGTAACGCGCACAATGCTTCTTGAGCAAGTGTGGGATTACCACTTCGATCCACAAACAAACGTCATCGATGTTCATATCAGCCGCTTACGCTCAAAAATCGACAAAGATTTTCCTAAGCAGCTACTTCAAACCGTTCGTGGTGCGGGATACATTTTGAGTGAAGATTCTTAGTCTACTAAGAACCCCTACATTTCAGCTGGCGATTATGTACATGGTACTTTTCGCCACGTCTGTTTTTATTCTAATGGGCTTTATTTACTGGGCAACCGCTGGGTATATGTCGAGCCAAACAGACGAAACCATCGAAGCTGAAATAGTCGGTCTGGCAGAACAATATCAACGCCAAGGTTTGAATGGCTTAATCAGTGTCATTCGAGAGCGTGTAGCACGTGATCCTAACGGCAAAGCGATCTATTTATTTACTGCGCGTGATTTCATCAAACTCGCAGGCAATATAGATAAGTGGCCAGAAGAAGGCGAAGTTCAAGAGGGCTGGCTCAACTTTACACTTAATGAAGAGTTAGGCTGGCACAATGAGCTTGATCGGCCAGCTCGAGCACGTGTGTTCATTGTGCCTGGAGGCTTGCGCTTACTAGTAGGCCGTGATGTCAACGAGTTCATGGCTGTTAAAGAGCTTGTTGAACGCGCGATAAACTTGGGCATGGCGATCACCTTTATGCTGGCAATGATCGGCGGCGTTATGATGAGCCGAAGTACGGCTCGTCGCGTTGAAATTATCAACCAAACCAGCCAGAAAATTATGAAGGGCAACTTATCATTGCGCATACCCGATCGCGGAACCAATGATGATTTTGACCAACTCGCGCGTAACCTGAACGAAATGCTGGATCGCATTTTTCAATTGATGGAAGGTATTAAGCACGTCTCAGATAATATTGCGCACGACCTTCGAACACCTCTTACCCGACTTAGAAATAAGTTAGAAAACACTCTATTAAAAGTAGAAAACGAAGTTCAAAGAGAGCTCGTCGCGAGTGCTGTTGCCGAAGCAGACCAGTTACTTGCCACCTTCAATGCACTGCTGCGCATTGCACGCCTAGAAATGGGTGGTCGTACTGATAACTTTAAACGCTTTAATCTATCCAACCTACTGTTAGATTCGGCAGAGCTTTATGAATTGGTTGCTGAAGATAAACAACAAACGCTTCGCATAAGGGTTCAAAAAGATATCGAAATCCACGGTGACAAAGACCTAATCTTTCAAACTGTCAGCAACTTGATCGATAACGCAATCAAATACACGCCCAATGATGGAGATATATCCATTGAGCTCGATCTCCACGATAAGCTAGTAAGGTTGTCTATTGCAGATTCTGGTATTGGTATTCCTGAAGAAGAACGATCCAAAGTCTTTGATCGCTTTTATCGTGTTGCTAAAAGCCGCTCTCAACCGGGGAATGGCTTAGGCTTGAGTCTTGTACAAGCGGTTGTCGAACTGCATCAAGGAGAAATTAAACTTAGCGATAATGAACCAGGTTTGATTGTGACCCTTGAGTTGCCTGAAATTGATATCGTAGAAGGGAATGAGATTAAAAATGAACAAGCAGGAATAGAAGTTTCTACACCTGCTTAAACATTTGAAAAATGCTAATTATGCCGCGCGTTTTACTCGCTTAAACGCGTAAGTCGCGGGAAAGGTAACTAATTCGAAGCCACTTTTTGCTAGCTTTTCAGCAACAGAAAATGTCTCTTCAACGTTTGCTTTCGTGCTTTCCGCGCGTGCTTTTAAGCTATCTACTTCGCCTTCAACACGTTTTTGTCCTGCAAAAATCGCAGCAATCAGTGTATGTCGATTGATCTGATTTTCAACTCCCATGCTATCAAGCTGAAAGCCTAAGTTATCTACTTGTTTAAATACTAACTCGCCTATTTGTTGTAGCTTTCTGTTCATGATGTTTTCTCGTGTAAAGTCGTCTGAACTGTGCAAATCACATACGTTTAACAAATAAAGGTATGTTTGCACTGATGGCCGGAACGATACGAGTTTTCCCTAGGCGCTTCAACCTAATTTGCCTCACTCAAAAATATCACGCATAACTACTGCCCGTGATTATTCTTCAAGCTATACTGCTTACTACAAACCTCAAAGCCAATGTTTGATGAAATGGAAGCCATACCTATGCGTACTTATATCTTTATTATCTCTTTACTGTTCTCAATGACGGGCGCAGCGTCAAACATTAATTTTCTATCCAGCACTGAGATTGGCTCTCTCAATGACGAAGAGCAAGACTCTTTGAAAGCATTCGTTGTGAACGGCCTTAACAACTACAAACAATTAGAAAAAGCAGAATGGAAAAGCAAAAAAGGTTCTAGAGCTCTATTCAAGATTATTGCGGACTACAAACAAGGTGACACATCCTGTCGTCGCGTCAAATTTGCCGTAAAATCTGCAAAACATAGTCGCTTCCAAACAATGCTTTGGACCTTATGTCAGAATGGAAATCGCTGGCAACTTTCTAAAGCTCCATTAGCTGAGCTATCAACATCACAACGCAGTGCGATTGCTAACGACATATTCGATACGCTAGATAACAAAGCAGACGGGGAGCCAGCGAACTTTCATTATTCTGACGCATCGCTTGATCTTGTCGCAGTTCCTTTCGACTCACCCTCTGATCAAAATACAAGGTGTCGCGTATTATCACTTTCTATCTTGGATGATAAAAGCGCAATGCTGAGCGGAAAATATCGGTTTTGCAATGAAGGTGACGCAACATGGAAATATGTAGGCGATTAAAACGCCCTTAAATCTGATCGAGATTTAAATACGCCATGCAATAGTGAAGGTTCCGAATCTCGTTAGATTCTCAAGAGCCTCATTATCTCTACTATTGGCAATTATATTTGAATCGGAAAACGCCATCGTAAATGCCCAATTCTGATACTCCAAAGTAAGCCCAGCCGACGCACCCAAGTATTCTTTGTCATATGGGATAGAACGACTGTTTCGAAAGGTATTGCCGTCGGTAAAAATTCGATTAAACAAATATCCCGTATTCAATGCGAGATAAAAAACCAACCTTGATTGGCTGCGACTGGATTAGAGAGTCTTGAACTCGATAACAATGTTGTCGGAAAAGATCTCTCTAACTCTTGCCCGAATCGCAGTGCAATCATGCCCTCGACAGAGCTACTTATAGTCCCAGCTTATATCGAAGCAGCCGTAATAATATCGGTACGGCCATCATTGAAGTGCAACTGCCTCCATGCTCTGGAGCGATGAAACTGAAATACCAATTCATTTTATAACTGAGTATCCCAACCCTGAGGTTCATCTGCTCCAATAGCTTTATGCACAGTTTTTTGTGTTTCTTCACCTAAAGCCCAAGGACCAATAATGCCTATGGTTGTCGAAATACGATCAGCAGTATTCACATTTGCAGTTAAATACGTATTGAAAAATGTTAAAAGCTCTGCATAGGGCAATTCATTTTCTGCAGAAACTTCGATCATAATATCACTCGGAGATAACAAAGTTTGGCCAATAGAATAAACATTTACAGCCCCTTCAACCTCTGAGTCATCTAGAGTCCATAACAGCGGCCACACCCAAAAATCGTTCGTGGGCATATATTCTTTGTTATCAGATAAATCTAGTGCTGTGACATAAAAACCATTTGTATACCCATTGTCATTGCTGACAAAAAGATCATTATCTAGCGTCACAGCAATCCAATCGAAATCATCATCCTGCTCAGCTACGGCAACGCAAGACAGTTGCATCATCAATACAAACAAAAATGGGAAAGAAACCTTGCCTAGACCACGCCTCATGGAGATCATCTCTATTTAGTTATCAATAAGAACTGACGTCTCAGACCTAAATTCGATATAGGCCAACGGCAATAAGAATAGTCAGGAAGAATAAGAGGTCAACGCTTAACTAGGATAAGAAATGGATACAACATACCAAGTATTGGTGCCAGTAGGAGTGCGTACGTCAACCTCATCATCAACTTGTTTTGAAAGCAGTGCGCGAGCCATTGGAGAATCAATCGAGATATAGTCATGTCGATCATAAATTTCATCGACACCAACGATGCGAAACTTTTTTTCTTCCCCGTCATCATTATCTACAACAACCCATGCGCCAAAAAAAACCTTACCTTCTTGTTCTGGAGCGTATTCGACAACTCGAAGCGCCTCGATGCGCTTTCGCAAAAATCGAACGCGACGATCAATCTCACGCAAACGTTTTTTATTATATTGATAGTCTGCATTCTCCGATCGATCGCCCAGAGAAGCCGCCCAATTAACTTTTTTGGTGACTTCAGGTCTTTCTTCTCGCCATAAATAATCTAGCTCTTCTTTTAAAGCCAAATACCCTTCTTTTGTTATTAAATTAGTCGCCAAACAGAACTCTCTCTTGTTTAAATATTGCAAAAACTAACTTGGCATTAGCTTTGCTTTTTCACTAACTCGTTATTTTATAAAAACCGACTTGATCATACAGGCACTTCATTATGCCCTTATATGCCTATATTGCAGCAATCTTCACTTTGCTTCTCAGTGCATGCGCGAATACATCGCAAAACAGTCTATTTACAAGCGATTTAGAGCAAACGCAGCGCTCTTTGCATCATCACGTCGAACAATTAACTCGCCAATTATTGCTAACATCATCAGACGAATTAACACTTGGTCAAAGTGTAGCTGTCGGCACTATCTTGCCCATCACTGAATTAAGTGGCAAAAACCGCCCACCAGCCAGTGTCTTAGGGCAACAACTTCAAGAAAGCTTAGTTACTCTTGCCGCGCAGTCTGGTTTAGATGTTATTGAATTTAAGACATCCAAAACGATTCATATGACAGATGATCAAGATGTCATGTTAACCAGAACGCTTAAAGATTTAGATCTCACCTTGGATGCTAACTACTTTCTGACAGGAACGTACTATAGCCAAGGCCAATCGGTCGTTGTAAATATTCGTCTTATTGATGTCTCAAGTCGAAAAGTTGTAGCCGCTGCCACAGATACCATTCCTATCGGAATGATGTGGGCAGGCTCAACACCAAGCACCTCTAATCAAGCTGGCAGTCTTTACCAAGGTATTTACTAAGGGATAACAGATATGCGACTCATTCTTCCACGCTTTCTTTCAAAGCACTTATGTGTTGGTTTACTCACTCTCAGCCAATCTGTAGCCATTGCAAATACTGATGAAGTAGAAACAAAAGATGAAGAGACCTCAACATTATCGCCATCAACACAAGCCAGCGTTTCATTTAGTGAAGAGCAACAAGAACATTTAGGGCAGCGAACCAAAGCTACAGAAGGCACACCTCATCCAATCAAGCTTTTACATAAAGACGTAAACTATTTTGTTCGCGGCTTAATGCAAGATTTGATGGCTAATCTAAGTTTCGTCAATGACAAAACCCCCATCGCAGTTAGTTCCTTTGTATTGCTCGACAGCAACTATCAAGAAACAAATTTACTTGGCTTACAAATATCAGAATCACTCATACATGAAGTGAACAAATTTGGTATTCCTGTCATTGATTTCAAATCTACCAGTGATATTCAGGTAACCAACTCAGGTGATTTTTTCTTCAGTAAAGATCCGAACAAACTTGCTGAAAATCTTCCAATTCAGTTTGTTATCGCAGGCACCTTAGCCCAACAACAAGGCGGATATATAGTAAATGCACGCATTATCGGCGTTAGTTCAAAAGCCGTTGTTTCTTCAGCTCAAGCATTTATTTCTAGAGAAGCAAGTCAAGCCATATTGGATAATGCCCGAGGGCATCAAGCTCCAACGATTCATGTTACAGGCGGTTAAGTTTTGCGCTCACCGAAAATTCTTCGACAAGTATTAATGATCTTATAGATTCGCTACAACAATATTTGGCAAAAACTTTGATGTCGATGCAACGACCTTATTCGTCTTGTGATGCGTAATACGTGCATTCACCACAACGCCTCGCTCACTTTGCACGAGTGTGCCGGTAAGAACATATTCAATCACTAAGTTTGGATTCAACTCATCTAAATCACGCGACAATGCGAAATCTCCAAGCTCATTCACTTGAATCGTTGCTCTCAGTTTATGATCACTAACAGGAAGCCCAAGTGCCTGAAGATCATTAATAAAATATTCCGCAAGCTGATTTCCTAGATAACTCGTCTTTTGCAAAGTCGTATCAAAGTATACAAATGACGCAACCAAAATAAGGCCGTTTAATTTAGCTCCCTCTAAATCATCGTACAAATTACCAGCCATTTGCTCAGTATACTCATGTAACAACCTGAAATTAGCACCACCAGTGTCATAGCTAAAATCGCCATCACTCGCGCCCGTTTGAGGAATCTCTAAATCATCACATGGATAGGAGTCGCCGGTACTACTTTCGCATAAGCCTTCATTGTTTTGTGCACTATTATTAGTTGAACTACACGCCGTTAATACGGTCACAAGCAAAACGGGTAATAAGTAAGACGGTTTCATAATTTCTATGCCATGTAATTTTTGAACGGAAAAATACTTCCGCGATAATATATCGTCTTCACAAAAAGCAAGTAATACGCCATATCACTACCCAATAACATGAGAGTACCTCAACATCTCGTGACAACAATTGTTATGATTGAAATTTTCTAGCTACAGATAGAATTGAACATAATGACTCGTTTATTCTGCTTTTTGATCATCCTTAGCATACAAAATGTTGCCTTGTCAGAGGATAGTGAGTTCGGCAGTTTTGACGACTTCAACGAAAGCTTCGATGAAGAGTTCGATTTTGACTTCACCTTCACACCCAAATCAACAATCGATACCGTGTCGCTTGAGTCTATCGACAATCCAGAACTCTCCGATGCAGCCATCGCTGGTGCGCTCAAAACGAGTGTCGAGTTTTCCGGTGAGGGGACTGATAAACCTGCATATGAACGCGTAGCAGAACGCGAGGAATCACAAAAGAAAATCGAACGAGAAGAAACAGAAACCCGAAAAGGGCAAGACGCAGAACAGAATGCATTCCCCGAAACACCGAGCCCTTTTATAGAAGAGCAATTTGTATATGACACGGGCCGGACTCTTGAGATTAAAACCACGACCGTAGAGCGACCTTAATGCCAAAACCTTTTTCCCAGTCTTGCGAAAACAACAAAGCCGTCATTAGCGACACACTATCAGCCTATGTTGATCAAGGCGGCCATCTACTCGAAATTGGCTCTGGCACTGGGCAACACGGCGCTTATATGTCAGGCAAGTTTTCGTCACTAATTTGGCAAACAAGTGACCGCGTTGAGTACCACGATGGTATTGAAGAGTGGGTCAGTGAGTCCAAACACGAAAACTTCCTTCCGCCATTCGAGCTAGACGTTAATTCATTTAACCCAAAACTATTGGTCGACCGCTACGATTATGTATTTACTGCAAATACACTGCATATAATGAGCGGGAGTGAAGTTGAAGCATTTTTCAGCTTGTTGCCATCACTTCTTAATGACAAAGGAATGGTATTTGTTTACGGCCCTTTTAATTACAACGGCAGTTACACCAGTGATAGCAATGCTCAATTTGATGTGTGGTTGAAAGAGCAGGGTGAACATATGGGAATTCGAGATTTTGAAACGATCAACCAACTTGCTGAAGACCATGATTTAAGTCTCTTAGCAGATTATGCCATGCCAGCCAACAACCGTTTATTAGTTTGGAAAGCTCGAGATTAACTGCATTATTATTCGGCTCAGTAGAACAATAGATTAGTAATTATCGACTACGCTAGTAGGACTTCATCCTCAGAAAAACTGTTATATGTTTTTGAAACGCATCAAGCATTTACTCATTCTTAGTACCGTCGCGGTTACTTGCCTGCTTGTTGCAGCTCATCACGTTTTAGGCACGAACTTGTTATACGTGGCTATCGCTAGCGTGGTCATTTGCCATCTCATTTTATTCTTTCTTGTCAAGCGTTCCTTTACGAAGGGCTCTCTTACAAAATCAACTGAGCAAGGCGCAGAACTCACTAAGTATAAACGTGAACAACAAGCGATCTTACAAACGATCGTAGACGCATTGATCATCATTGATGAACGAGGAAAAATTACGCAAATAAACCCAAGCTGCTCTCGATTATTGGGGTATAGCGAAGAAGAACTTTTAGATAAGAATGTCAGCATGCTCATGGCTGACAACTTAGCTAAACATCATGATCAATATATTCAAAATTACCTTGATACAGGGGATACTAAAATCATTGGTATCGGCCGGGAAGTCAAAGCGCGACATTAGCAAAGAAGTTTCGCTGTGCGAAAAGCTGGTCAAGGAAGCGACGCATGATCAGTTAACGGGCTTATCTACAAGACGCAAACTCGAAGAATTCGTGAACATGCTCATCAGTAGTTCACATAGATCAAACCGTTTGTTCGCAATCTTGTTTATTGACCTGAACAACTTCAAACCAATTAATGATCTACACGGGCATGAGGCAGGGGAAGCAGTACTCAAGAGCATCGCAAAACGAATCAGTGCTTTAACTCGTCAAGAAGACTTATGTGCTCGAATCGGTGGTGATGAGTTCGTGGTTGTCATATCTGAGTTGAAAAACAACTCAAAACTAAAATTCATTACCGCAAGGTATGCGAGTGAGCTAAGTAAAAATATTGCTTATGAAGATTACTCTATTTCGATCAGTGCAACAACATTTCCTGCTGACGGGAAAGACTACACGTCTCTAATACAGCATGCAGACCGTGCGATGTATAGAGAAAAGTTACGTGATGCTAACGGTCGATCTGATATATCTCACACACTCGAACCCAATGAAGCGGACAAAACCTGTAAACAACTATATTCACTGACGTATATCAGTGAATCATTAGTGTCTAAAGAAGGCATATTGGATGTCCTTAATCAGATTAAAGAAAAATCTGAAATCAATAATTCAAAGCAACACATTACAGGTAAATTGCTGCTAAAAGGAGAACACTTTCTTCAGCGTCTAGAAGGGGAAAAAGTGCATTTAGAGAAATGCTTCGAGCGAGTCAAAAAAGACAACAGGCATCAAAATATACAGTTACTGTATCTTGATAAGATCACGGATCGGTATTTTAAAGACTGGTCACAGATGCCAATCGTCACACTTAATGGCACATCCGATGCCTTTGATAAGCTAGTATCGGATGTTCAAACGCAAGACATTCATATGATCGATGAGCAATCAATTATTCATGTTTTTGATGCGGTAACTAATCTAAGTGAGGACAAATCAGCCCACCTAACATAACTATTCTACCGTTACAGACTTCGCCAAATTTCTCGGCTGATCTACATCCGTACCTTTAATCACTGCGACATAATAACTTAGTAGTTGCAAAGGCACACTGTAGAGAATCGGAGCGATTGTGTCGTCACAATGCGGTACATCTAATACTTTCATTGTTGCATCACTTTCAAACTTAGATGCCTTATCTGCGAAGACATACATCAAGCCACCGCGAGCACGTACCTCTTCCACGTTTGAATGAAGCTTTTCCATAAGATCGTTATCAGGTGACACCACAATCACCGGCATATCGGCATCAATAAGTGCTAATGGACCGTGTTTTAACTCTCCTGCAGCGTAGGCCTCTGCATGGATATACGAGATCTCTTTAAGCTTTAACGCACCTTCCATTGCAATCGGATATTGATCTCCACGACCCAAGAACAGACTATGATGTTTATCTGCGAAATCTTCAGCGAGCAGTTTAATCTGCGCATCCATCTCTAAAGCTTGGTCAATTTTACTCGGTAACGATTGTAGTGCCGATACGATCTCTTTTTCTTGGTCTGGGTTAAGCGCTTTATGTTTTCCAATCGCTGCGACTAACAGAAGTAAACCAGCTAATTGAACTGTAAATGCTTTTGTAGAAGCGACACCGATTTCAACACCGGCCTCCATCATGTAAGCAAGATCTGATTCACGTACTAGAGATGAACCAGGAACATTACAGATAGTGAGACTCGATTTATAACCGAGTTCTTTCGCTAAACGCAGGGCCGCTAGCGTATCTGCTGTTTCTCCAGACTGAGAGATAGTTACGATTAAAGCATTGTTATAAACAAACGATTTGCGGTAACGGAACTCAGAAGCGATTTCGACATTACAAGACACGCCAGCGTATTGCTCAAACCAATATCGTGCGACCATACCACTATGGTAGCTCGTGCCACATGCAATGATCTGAACGTGATCAATATCCTTTAAAATTTCTTTAGCATTGTTACCGAAAGCACTCGCTAACACTGCACCGTTTTCAACGCGTCCATTTAAAGTATTCTTCAAAGCGACAGGCTGCTCATAAATTTCCTTCAGCATGTAGTGTTTGAATTTACCCTTATCTCCAGCGTCATGCGTTATATCTGATTCGCTTACTTCCCGCTCAACTTGTTCATCGTTGAGATCAAAAATTGTTACGCTGTGGCGAGTTAGCTCAGCAATGTCTCCTTCTTCAAGAAAGGCAAATCTATTCGTAACGGGAAGTAATGCTAGCTGATCGGACGCTAAGAAATTTTCTCCAATGCCATAACCAATGACGAGTGGGCTACCAGAACGCGCTGCGACCAATCTATCTGGATCTGCTGTTTCCATTGCCACGGTTCCATATGCACCGACTAGCTGACGAATGGCTTGACGGAATGCTTCTAGAAGAGTGGAACTAGTTTTGCGTTCATGATGAATAAGATGGGCAATTACTTCGGTATCGGTATCGGACGTAAAAATATACCCTAATCCAATGAGCGTTTTTTTTAGGTCCAAATAGTTTTCGATAATCCCGTTATGTACGACGGTAATTTCGTTACTTGATGTGTGTGGATGGGCGTTTTGTTCATTAGGCTCACCGTGTGTTGCCCAACGGGTATGTGCGATGCCAGTACCACCTAAGCAAGGAGTTTCTGTTAGCGCGTCGGCTAATGCTTTCACTTTACCGACACGACGTACACGTTGAAATTCTCCGTCTTGAGATAACACAGATACACCTGCAGAGTCATAACCTCGATACTCTAAGCGGCGTAAACCCTCGACTAAGATATTAGCCACGTCACGCTGAGCAATCGCTCCTACAATGCCACACATACTTGAAACCCTTATTTATACTCGTTCCTTGAGAAAACCTAGTCTTTCGTTGGTTTTTTCCAATTGGAAATATTTACTTGCTTACCTCGCGCTACAGCGAGTTGATGCTCATCGACATTTTTTGTCACGACAGAACCTGCACCTACCGTTGCACCCTTCTCAATTTTTACTGGGGCGACGAGAGACGAGTTCGAACCAATAAACACATCATCGCCAAGTTCTGTTTGGTATTTGTTTACACCGTCATAGTTACAGGTGATCGTGCCTGCACCGATATTTACACCCGCGCCAATCTCTGCGTCTCCGATATAGCTCAAGTGATTCACTTTCGAACCTTCGCCAATATTTGTTTTCTTCGTTTCGACAAAATTACCGATTTTAGCGTTGTCAGAAAGCTTAGTTCCGGGGCGGAGTCGAGCATAGGGGCCAATATCGCAATCCGATCCAACAATAGAGTCCTCGATGACTGAATTCGCTTTGATAACCGTACCTGAGGCAATAGTAGTGTTTTTAATCAAGCAATTAGGACCTATTGAAACGTTGGCTTCTATTGAAACATTGCCTTCAAAGATACAATTTAAATCGATTGTTACGTCTTGACCACAGGCCAAAGTACCACGGATATCAATACGGTTTGGATCAAATAGGCTCACGCCGTTTCTTAACAAGGCTTCACCAAGTTGGGATTGATACCAACATTCAAGTTCACACAGTTGTAAGCGATCATTTACGCCTTGAACTTCTTCTGGAGAATTCGGAAAACACGCTTCAACTTCTTTTCCTTGATTAACCGCTAAAGCAACAAAGTCAGTCAGGTAGTATTCTGCTTGTGCATTATCAGCCCTAAGTTGTGGAAGCCATACATTCATATTATTCGAACTGAATGCCATGAATCCTGTATTTACTTCTTGGATCGCTAGCTGTTCGTCAGTTGCATCTTTTTGCTCGACAATCGCAGTTACTTCTTGCGCGATATTACGAACGATTCGACCATAACCTGTTGGATCGGCTAGCTCGATAGTAAGTAGCGCAAGCGTTTCTTCATCAGCCATCTCTACTAGCTCAGTAAGCGAATCTACACCAATTAGTGGCACATCGCCGTACAATACGAGTACTTTGGAATCGGAAGTTATGTTAACAGCAGCCTGAGCCACGGCGTGACCTGTCCCAAGTTGCTCGGTTTGCTGAACCCAATTGATTGGAAATGGAGAATTAGAAAATGCTTTCTGTACTTGATCAGCCCCATGTCCGATTACTACATGAAGACTTGTTGGATTTAACCGTTGTGCCGTATCTAAAACGTGTTCAAGCATCGGCTTTCCGGCCAATTCGTGCAAAACTTTTGGTTTTGCAGACTTCATTCTAGAGCCCTTTCCCGCGGCCAATACTACAACATGTAAATCCATAACCACTTCCATGATTTTCTAGTTAATAAAATTAAGTGTAGCGTGAACTTTAAACTTTGATCCGCTCACAATTATTTTTTCTTAAATAAAAAAGGCAGCCTTATAGCTGCCTTTTTAGCACTCGCTGAAAATTACTTTCTACGAATGTATTGTACCGCTCTCAAACGAGCTGTCGCTTCTGCTAGCTGCAAAGCAACACGGTTATAGTCCATGTCGCCTTTTAAGTTAGCAAATTCACGTTCCGCTTCAGCTTTCGCTTCAAGGGCGGCCGCTTCATCGATGTGATCAGCACGTTGAGCAGTATCTGAAAGAACAGTTACTACGTTTGGTTGTACCTCAAGGTAACCACCAGTGACATAGAAAACCTCTTCTTCACCGCCTTCTTTAACGACGCGTACTGGACCAGGTTTAAGACTAGTCATCAACGCTGCGTGGCCTGGAGCGATACCTAAATCACCAGACTCACCTGACGCAATCACTAGCTCAACAGAGCCAGAAAAAAGCTGTTCTTCGCAGCTTACGATGTCGCATTGTACAGTTGTACCCATAGGTCTTCTCCGGTAGAAATCAGTGTCGTAATAATTATCACGACACTAATAACTCAGATTACATGTCCTTCGCTTTCTCGATCGCTTCATCGATAGAACCAACCATGTAGAACGCCTGTTCTGGAAGGTCATCGAACTCACCGTTAAGAATGCCTTGGAAACCACGGATAGTATCTGCAAGAGACACATACTTACCAGGAGAACCAGTAAATACTTCAGCAACGTGGAAAGGCTGCGACAAGAAACGCTCAATCTTACGAGCACGTGCAACAGTTTGCTTATCTTCTTCAGAAAGCTCGTCCATACCAAGAATCGCGATGATGTCTTTCAATTCTGCATAACGCTGAAGAACTGTTTGAACACCACGAGCAACTTCATAGTGCTCGTTACCGATTACTAATGGATCCAACTGACGTGAAGTTGAGTCAAGTGGGTCAATCGCTGGGTAGATACCCTTAGAAGCGATGTCACGGCTCAATACAACCGTTGCGTCCAAGTGAGAGAACGTTGTTGCTGGTGATGGGTCAGTCAAGTCATCCGCCGGTACGTATACCGCTTGGATAGAAGTGATCGAACCAGTCTTAGTAGAAGTGATACGTTCCTGAAGAACCCCCATCTCTTCTGCTAGTGTTGGCTGGTAACCTACCGCTGAAGGCATACGACCTAGAAGTGCTGATACTTCAGTACCTGCAAGTGTGTAACGGTAAATGTTGTCTACGAATAGTAGAACGTCTTTGCCTTCGTCACGGAACTTCTCAGCCATCGTCAAACCAGTTAGCGCTACACGCAGACGGTTTCCTGGTGGCTCATTCATCTGGCCGTAAACCATTGCTACTTTAGAGTCTGTAGGAGTCTCTAAGTTAACAACGCCCGCTTCCTGCATCTCGTGGTAGAAGTCGTTACCCTCACGAGTACGCTCACCAACACCTGCGAATACTGAAAGACCAGAGTGCTTAAGTGCGATGTTGTTGATAAGTTCCATCATGTTAACGGTCTTACCAACACCGGCACCACCAAACAGACCAACTTTACCACCCTTAGCGAATGGACAAACTAAGTCGATTACTTTGATACCTGTTTCTAGAAGCTCTGCACTTGCCGCTTGCTCAGCGTAAGTAGGAGCTTTACGGTGAATAGGCATACGCTCTTGTTCACCGATTTCACCGCGCTCATCGATTGGTCGACCAAGTACGTCCATGATACGACCCAGTGTTTCAGTACCTACTGGTACAGAAATTGGAGCGCCAGTGTTTGCTACATTAAGGCCACGCTTAAGACCTTCTGTGCTACCCATTGCGATGGTACGAACGACACCATCACCTAGTTGCTGTTGAACTTCGAGAGTGGTTTCGCCACCGTCAACAGTCAACGCATCATATACATTAGGTACTGAATCGCGCGCGAATTCGACGTCGATTACCGCCCCAATGATTTGTACGATACTTCCGCTACTCATGTTCGGTTCCTCGTTAAAAATATATTCTTTATCAATCTCTTAATCGCTGTGCGCTAAACTGCAGCTGCACCGCTAACAATCTCAGAAATTTCTTGAGTGATTGCTGCCTGACGTGCTTTGTTGTAAACCAGTTGCAACTCGTTGATCATTTCGCCCGCGTTATCCGTAGCGGCCTTCATTGCAATCATACGTGCTGCTTGTTCACATGCTGCGTTTTCCACAACGCCCTGATACACCTGAGATTCGATAAAACGAGTCAATAATCCGTCGAGCAAAGCTTTTGCGTCGGGCTCGTAAATGTAGTCCCAATGATGTTGAAGCTCTTCTTCTCCAGAAGCCTTCAAAGGTAGCAACTGATGTAACTCAGCTTGCTGCGTCATGGTGGTCACAAATTCGTTGTATACAACATAAAGACGGTCGATCTTGCCTTCGTCATAAGCGTCAAGCATCACTTTAATTGATCCAATCAACTCATGCGCAGAAGGTTCTTCACCTAAACCGCTAACTGCCGCTACTACGTTTCCGCCGTAACTTTTGAAGAATGAGATTGCCTTTTGGCCGACGGCACAAATGTCCACTTCGACTTCTTGATCAGCCCATGTCTTCATATCGGCTAGTGTTTTCTTGAACAAATTAACGTTCAAGCCGCCACATAAACCGCGGTCAGTAGATACAACGATATAACCTACACGTTTAACATCACGATCTTTCAGATATAAGTGATGATATTCTGGGGTTGCATTTGCCAGGTGGCTAACAACCGCACGAATTTTCTCAGCGTACGGTTTGCCCTGGCTCATACGCTCTTGCGCTTTACGCATTTTACTAGCTGCAACCATTTGCATTGCACTAGTAATCTTTTGCGTACTTTTAACGCTAGAGATTTGATTTCGTATTTCTTTACCAACGGCCATTGTTAGTTGCCTATAAAGTCTGATTAAAAAACTCGATTAAACGGGCAAGCCCATCTAATTACCAAGTTTGGGTAGACTTAAATGTCTCCAAAGAACTCTTGATACCGTCTGCGATATCATTGTTGTAGTCGCCTTTCTCATTGATCTTATTCATAAGATCAGCTTGTTCAGCGTTCATGTAAGAAAGCAATGCTTCTTCAAATGCTACAACTTTGTTCACTGGTACATCATCAAGGAAACCTTCATTGGCTGCGTAAAGTACAACACCCATTTCAGCAACGCTCTGCGGGCTATACTGCTTCTGCTTCATGAGCTCTGTTACACGTTGACCGTGCTCCAATTGCTTACGAGTTGCTTCGTCAAGGTCAGAAGCAAACTGAGCAAACGCTGCAAGCTCACGATATTGAGCAAGTGCTAGACGGACGTTACCGCCAAGTTTCTTAATAATTTTGGTCTGAGCTGCACCACCTACACGAGATACCGAAATACCTGCGTTCATCGCTGGACGAATACCAGCGTTAAATAGGTTAGTTTCTAGGAAGATCTGACCATCAGTGATCGAAATTACGTTAGTGGGTACGAATGCAGATACGTCACCACCTTGTGTTTCGATAACTGGTAGCGCTGTCAAAGAACCTGTTTGGCCTTTAACTTCACCATTAGTGAACTGCTCTACGTACTCTTCACTAACTCGCGATGCACGCTCTAGAAGACGTGAGTGCAAGTAGAATACGTCACCAGGATATGCTTCACGACCTGGTGGACGACGAAGAAGCAATGAAATTTGACGGTATGCCCAAGCTTGCTTAGTCAAATCATCAAATACGATCAATGCATCCTGACCACGGTCACGGAAGTATTCACCCATTGTAGTACCAGCGTATGGCGCTAAGAAAAGCATTGCTGCTGGATCTGCTGCACCCGCCGCAACGATGATGGTGTGATCCATTGCACCGTGCTCTTCAAGCTTACGTACTACTGCTGCGATAGAAGACTGCTTCTGACCAACCGCTACGTAGATGCACTTAACGCCTGTACCTTTTTGGTTGATGATTGCATCAATTGCAATCGCAGTTTTACCTGTTTGACGGTCACCGATAATCAACTCACGCTGACCACGACCGATTGGCACCATTGAGTCAATTGACTTAAGACCGATTTGAACTGGCTCGTCAACAGACTTACGCGCGATTACGCCTGGTGCAACGACTTCGATAGGAGCCGTCATGTTTGTTTCGATAGGACCTTTGCCATCGATTGGGTTACCAAGTGCGTCAACAACACGGCCGAGAAGCGCTTCACCGATTGGCACTTCCAAAATACGACCAGTACAACGTACTTTCTGACCTTCTGCTAGGCCATTGTAGTCACCTAATACAACGACACCTACAGAATCACGCTCAAGGTTAAGCGCCATACCGTAAACACCGTTTTCAAATTCAACCATCTCACCGTACATTACTTCGGCAAGACCATGAACTAGAACGATACCGTCAGATACGCTGACGATCGTGCCCTCGTTTTGGGCTTCAGAAGAAACATCGAGCTGCTCGATGCGCTTCTTAATGATTTCGCTGATTTCAGCTGGGTTTAGCTGTTGCATGCTTTTAAATCCTCAAATCTGAATCCGCTACCTAAGCACTTACTGCTTCTGCAAGTTTGGCTAATTTGCCTTTCACAGATGCATCAATAACTAGGTCGTTCGCGCGAATAATTGCGCCACCTAACAATGACTCATTGGTCGTTGTTGATAGGTTTACTTTACGATCTAGTTTCTTGCTCAATGCTTGTGCCAGCTTCTCTTGTTGTTCACTACCCAAGTCGTATGCACTTTCTACTTCTACGTCTACTGACTGCTCAAGTTGCGCTTTAAAAGCTTCGAATAACTCTGAAATCTCAGGCAACAATGCAATGCGATTGTTTTCTGATAATACGTGAATCAGGTTACGCGCTTCTTGATTCAAAGCATCGCCGCATACATCACAAAATGTATCGGCTTTCGCTTTGCTAGTTAGTGCAGGGTGATCGAGAACAACAACCATATTCTCTTCCTTCGCTACCGCAGAAGCTGCAGCTAGCATACTTGACCAAACGTCAAGGCTATCAGTTGCTTTTGCTGCTTCAAATGAAGCTTTAGCGTAAGGTCGGGCAATCGTGATTGACTCTGCCATCATCCACTCTCAATAGTTAAATTTCAGAGGCAAGCTGGTCTAGTAACGCGCTGTGCTTGCTTGCATCGATTTCTGCGCCAAGAATCTTCTCTGCACCTGCTAATGCAACTGCTGATACTTCTGCACGTAGTTCTTCACGTACACGATTCTTTTCTTGCTCAATTTCTGCTTGCGCTGCATTCAGAAGACGATCGCCTTCAGTTTTTGCAGTTTCTTTAGCCTCGTCAACGATTTGGCTAGCACGCTTGTTCGCTTGCTCAATAAGCTCAGCTGCTTTAGTTTTTGCTTCTTTCAATTCTTCATCTGCTTTTTGTTGAGCAAGTTCCAAATCTTTTGAAGCACGGTCAGCTGCAGCTAAACCATCGGAAATCTTCTTTTCACGCTCTTGCATGGCAGCCATGATTGGCGGCCATACATATTTCATGCAGAACAACACGAAAACAGCGAAGAAGATTATTTGTCCTATAAGTGTGTAATTAAGATTCACACCAATAACCTCGCTTTGTTGCCGGTTTACTTAGTCAGAAATACTTAAACCTTAATGGATTAAGCACCAACACCTGGAGCAACTACGAAGATCAAGTACATAGCAATACCAACACCGATGATTGGAATAGCATCGATCAAACCAGCAAGTAAGAACATCTTACCTTGTAGCATTGGGCCAAGCTCTGGCTGACGCGCTGTGCCTTCAAGCAAACGGCCGCCTAGAAGACCCATACCTACTGCTGCACCAAGTGCACCCAAACCAAGCATAATTGCAGCTGCAATGATTACTAGTTCCATTTTTTTCTCCTATCTTTTAGATTTCAATTTAAAAATGAAGTGAGTAAAACTCGTTTAGTGGTCTTCGTGAGCCATGCTCAAGTAAACCACGGTTAAAACCATAAATATGAACGCCTGAAGAGTGATAACTAGAATATGGAAAATCGCCCAACCTAGTTGTAAGAAGCCACCAAACAGACCAAAGAATAGTCCCGCGCTGTACATAACGGCGATCAAAATAAAGATCATTTCGCCTGCATACATGTTACCGAATAGTCGCAAACCTAAAGAGAAAGGTTTTGCCAACAAACCAACCAGTTCCATGAACAAGTTTACTGGGATAAATAACCAGTGATTGAATGGATGCATTGTCAATTCTTTAACAAATCCACCCAGACCTTTGATCTTGATTGAGTAGTACAGCATCAAGATAAAGACAGCGACCGCCATGCCTAACGTGATGTTAGGGTCCGTAGACGGAACAATTTTGTGGTACTCAACACCTAAGGCCATCATCAACGAAGGAACAACGTCCACTGGAACAAGGTCCATCAAGTTCATGAGGAATACCCAAACGAAAATCGTTAGAGCAAGCGGAGCAACCAAAGGATTACAACCATGGAACATGTCTTTAACATTGTTGTCGATAAATTCAACGATAATCTCAACAAAGTTTTGAAGACGTCCTGGAACACCAGAAGTTACAGATTTTGCTACGAGAGCGAACAACGCGCAGAAAATGACACCTAGTCCAAAAGACCATGCCAAACTGTCCACGTGAAACGCATTAAAGCCCATAGCAGAAGCTTCTGCTGAGCCGTGCGCCATTGTCCAAGTATCTGCTTCTAAAACAGTACCATCGTAACGTTCATAACCAGCGGGCAACTTACCATACGTGAGATTGGTTAAGTGGTGCTGGATATACTCGGTAGTTGTTGGGTTTTCACCTGCCATAGTTAAGGGCCTACACTTACTTTTAAGAAACTTGTTTAAGGTCTATTTGGCTGTTAACAGCGGATAGATCCCATTAGTTAAGACGAGCACAATAAAAGTCGTCATTAACGCAAATACATCTACTTCTTTATAAAAACTAAATGCCAGAGCAAATCCCATTGCGATTAATAGCAATTTGGAACTTTCCGCACTGTAAAAGCTCTGAACTGTTTTGGCCGCTGCTCTTGCCCCCATATATCTGAAGGACTTAAATGCAAAATATTGCTGAGGAATAATAAAAACCACACTTCCTATAAAGGCTGACAAGGCACTATTCTCACCAGAAATCAGGTAAAAACTGATGACTGAAACGGCCATGACCAAGCACTGAATTCCAAAATATTGGATCAATGGTGGCTTTTTAATTTTCAACTCCAAATATTTATTGGGCGAACAGCGAATACGATGCCCTAAAACGGTTCTTTTCCGCACTATAAAAAAGCGCGGCAATTGTATGGTAAATACCCCTACCATTCAACACTTGGCAGTGCGAATTAAAGTTAGATTGATAATTTTCGTTATAAAGTTTTTTCGTTGCCCATTAACGGTTTAGCCGATGTTCTTATTATTTTATGTGGGAAAGGATGCCGTCTAACTCATTGAGAGAGTTGTACGAAATCACTAACTTACCTTTTCCACCTTTACCATGAGCAATATCAATGCTTGCGCCAAGCTTCTCAGAGAGATCTGTTTCAAGGCGCAAGATATTGGGGTCTTTCTCTGCTTTTGTTGCTTTTTTCGTCGCTGGCGCTTCTAACATTTTTCGCACGAGCGCTTCGGTTTGTCTAACTGACATCGATCGACTATTTACTTGATTCGCGGCAGATAACTGATCTTCTTCGGCTAACGCTAACAATGCCCGACCGTGGCCCATTTCTAAGTCGCCATGCTCTAGCATTAATTTCACATCATCGTTCAAATTCATCAGTCGCAATAAATTTGTAACCGTTGAACGAGATTTGCCAATAGCCTCAGCGACTTCTTGTTGCGTAAGATCGAATTCATCTTGCAAACGTTGCAATGCAATTGCCTCTTCCATCGCATTTAAGTTTTCACGTTGAATGTTTTCGATCAATGCCATAGCTACAGCAGCTTCGTCTGGCACATCTCGAACAATTGTAGGAACGCGATCTAAACCTGCAATTTGTGAGGCTCTCCAGCGGCGCTCGCCTGCGATAATCTCAAACTTACTCTCTGAGATAGGACGAACAACAATCGGCTGCATAATACCTTGCTGTCGAATCGATTCCGCTAGCTCTTCAAGCGCTTGTTGGTCCATGTCGCGGCGTGGCTGATACTTACCTCGCTGGATCAACTCGACAGGGATCTCTCGAAGATGCTTTTCGTCATGAGTCGATTTTTTTAAGGCTTCTACATTTGAGCCTTTCAAAAGAGCTCCAAGCCCTTTTTCACCGATTACCCGCTTCTTAGCCAATTTACTTCCTCTTATACAGCCATCAAATTAGGCTGTGTTTTTTTCTTAGAACGTCGAACGATTTCGCCAGCTAAAGCTAAATAAGCTAGAGCACCTCTGGACGATTTATCATAATACAGTGCTGGCATACCATGGCTAGGAGCTTCTGCTAGTCTCACATTTCGAGGAATCGCTACCTTGTAGACTTGGTCACCAAAGTACTCTTCTAACTCCTCTGATACATCTTTAGTTAGACTATTACGAGGGTCGTACATGGTGCGTAGAATCCCTGAAATTTTTAAATCAGGGTTTATCGTTTCACGAATCTGCTCAATTGTAGTCATAAGGGCTGCCAAACCTTCTAATGCGTAATATTCGCATTGCATCGGTATGATCACGCCATCACTTGCGGATAAGGCATTCACCGTCAACATATTTAATGATGGAGGGCAGTCTATAACAATAAAGTCGTAGTTAGTACGTACTTCGTTTAAACCCAAGCGGAGACGGTGCTCTCGACCAATTTCATTTAGTAACTCAACCTCTGCAGCCACTAAGTCGCCATTTGCTGGTAAAACATCAAATTGCCCATGTGTCGTTTCTACAACAACCTCTTCAAATTTGGCTTTTTTCGTTAGTAAATCATAGACAGTGCGATCTAATTCATTCTTCATAATGCCGCACCCCATCGTCGCATTGCCTTGGGGATCAAGATCAATCAAAAGGATCTTTCGCTTTGTCGCTGCCAAAGACGCGGCTAAATTAACGCTGGTAGTCGTTTTTCCTACACCGCCTTTTTGATTAGTTACTGCAAAGATTTGAGCCACAGGCTTACCTATTTCTTACTTAGTTTGATGTTTTTGCTTTTTCTATAATAAGTAAATGACGCTGTGCATCACAACCAGGGACAGTTAGCTTTATCACATCTTGATAAACATACTCTGACGATAGTGCACTTGCTTCATTTTCCACTTCGCTTCCTTTCATAGCAAGAAGCTTTCCATTTTCTGATAAACAAGGGCCACATAAACTGGCAAAATTTTCTGCAGCAGTAAATGCTCTGGAAATTATGGCGGGGAAAAAACGCTTACCAACAAGTTTTTCTATTCGCGTATGCAGCACCTCGACATTTTTTAACCCCAGAGTAATCGCTGCTTGCGTCAAGAATCGCGTTTTTTTGATATTGCTATCGACCAAGGTAAATTGGCTATTGGGAAACAGTAGCGCAAGAGGAATACCAGGTAAACCAGGTCCAGTACCCACATCCATGATTTCTGACTCAGTGATAAACGGAACAACGCTTAACGAGTCAATAATATGGCGCTCCAACATTTCTTTCGGATCGCGAATCGCTGTTAAGTTGTAGGTGGAGTTCCATCGATACAGTAGTGAAACATACTCAACTAACTTATCTGCGTTCTGAACACTTAGCTCTATGCCGATTTCACCTGCAGCGTTTAACAGACATTCAGAAAACCCTTCGGTATTAATCTGGCCCACAACTAATTCGTCTCTTTCACGGATATTGCGCGCTTCATACTCGCTTTTTTCATGAACACCAGAACAAGTGAGATAGCAGCAGGTGTTACGCCAGGAATGCGCGAAGCTTGAGCAATCGTTGTAGGCTTCTGAGTCATCAACTTTTGCTTCACTTCATTCGACAAGCCCGATACTTGTTCATAATCAAAATCATCTGGAATCACAGTATTTTCATTCTTACGCAGCTTATCTATCTCATCTTGTTGACGTGAGATATATCCTGCGTACTTTGTCTGAACTTCTATCTGCTCAGCGACATCTTCTCGAGTAACGTGCTCAGGATCTAATTCAGAAATGTTTTTATATCCAATTTCGGGTCTGCGTAATAATTCTTCCAAGCTGTATTCGCGCGAAATCGGGTTTGGTAATAAATCGTTCAACTTATTTGCTTGCTCTGAGTTTGCCTGAACCCAAGTACTCTTAATTCGGGCTTGCTCTTTCGCAATTGCTTCTGTTTTTTCTTGGAAAAAAGACCAACGCTCATCGCCAACAACACCAAGATTGCGACCAATCTCAGTCAATCGGAGATCTGCATTATCTTCTCTAAGCAGCAATCGATATTCGGCACGACTGGTAAACATACGATATGGCTCAGAAGTACCTGAGGTAATTAAGTCGTCAACCAAAACACCGATGTATGCTTCGTCTCGACGCGGATACCATTGCTCTTTGCCATTAGCTCGCAACGCAGCATTTAATCCAGCAAGCAAACCTTGTGCGCCAGCTTCTTCATATCCTGTGGTGCCATTGATTTGTCCGGCAAAATACAAACCGTCGATAAAGCGCGTCTCAAGGGTATGTTTAAGATCTTGGGGATTAAAATAATCATACTCGATTGCATATCCTGGACGCGTGATATGCGCATTTTCGAATCCGGCAATAGAACGCACGGCAGCGAGCTGTATATCGAAAGGCAAGCTGGTCGAAATGCCATTTGGATATAATTCATGCGTTGTTAAACCTTCAGGTTCAACAAAAATCTGATGTGTGTCTTTGTCTGCAAAACGATTAATCTTATCTTCAATCGATGGGCAGTAACGAGGCCCCGTCCCTTCAATCACACCTGTGAACATAGGCGAACGATCAAAGCCTGAACGAATGATGTCATGGGTACGCTCATTGGTATGTGTAATAAAACACTCAATTTGACGCGGATGTTGCGCTACATTCCCCATGTAGGACATGACGGGAGTAGGTGAGTCGCCTGGCTGGCGTTGCATTACGCTGAAATCTACACTTCGTGCATCAATACGAGGAGGCGTTCCCGTTTTTAATCTACCGACACGGAAAGGCAGCTCTCTCAAACGATTGGCTAGCGCAATAGAAGGAGGGTCTCCGGCACGTCCGCCACTATGATTTTCTAGGCCAACGTGAATGACACCACCTAAAAAGGTTCCCGTAGTCAGTACGACCGATTCCGCTCTAAACGTTAAGCCCATATTGGTGATCACACCTTTTACGGAATCACCTTCAACAACGAGATCATCAGCAGCTTGCTGGAATATATCTAAGTTTGGCTGATTCTCTAGGATATCCCTGATCGCAGCTTTATATAAAATTCTATCTGCTTGAGCGCGCGTCGCTCTAACTGCAGGTCCCTTTCGACTATTCAATACGCGAAATTGTATTCCCGCCAAATCAGTCGCTTTCGCCATAGCGCCATCAAGAGCATCAATTTCTTTTACTAGATGACTCTTACCAATGCCGCCTATAGCCGGGTTACAAGACATTTGTCCAAGCGTCTCGATATTGTGCGTCAACAATAATGTTTGCGCGCCTGTCCGTGCTGAAGCGAGAGCTGCTTCAGTACCAGCATGACCACCACCTATAACAATGACATCGTAAAGCTTTGGATATTCCACAAATAACCTCTAAAAACGGAATAAAAAAGGGCGCGCAATTATAATGAGTCACGCTTCGCTTTAACAGAATGAAATGTATATTTTTTGATCAAATTTAACTAAAGCTATGAACTTAAATGATTTTTTGCAAATATTCGCTTTTTATCCAAAGAGTTATCCACAGAATTTTAGAGATAAGACTTAAAATAAACATCATAAACCATTGTTTTATATAGTTTTTACTAATATTTATATTAATGAGCGAAGAAATAACTCAATGTTATCCACAGGAATCTAGGAATTTTTCAGCGTTAAAACAATATCTTCTAAAGCTTTAGAGCTTATTTGTTCAGGCATTACAGGGGCAGAAGCGAGTATCTTTACCTTTGACCAAAACCGCTTTGGAGCTTTCTGAAGAGCAGGCCTATCTTTGTGACTAAAGAAGCTTCCCCACAGGCCCACCAAAGCTAATGGTATTACTGGAACAGGATCTCTTTCTATAATTTGCTCGATCCCGGCTTTAAAAGGCTTTATCTCTCCATCATCAGTTAGCTTTCCTTCTGGAAAAATACAAACAAGCTCATCGTTATTTAAAGCCTTAGAAATCTCATCAAATGCATTGTGGTATGTCTCTTCGTCTTTATGTTTGGGAGCAATTGGAATCGCATTCACCAACTTAAAGAACCACGATAGAACAGGTTTTTTAAATATCTTGTAGTCCATTACAAACCGAATGGGTCTTGGGCTGGCACCGGCAATCAATAACGCGTCCATGTAACTCACATGATTACAGACAATAACGCCTGCACCAGTTTCAGGAATACTGGACAAATTAACGTGTTTCACTCGATACATGGTGTGAGATACACACCAAACAACGAATCGAATAAAGAAATCCTTTACTCGAACAAAGATATATACACAAACGATCACATTCATAATCGATAATGCAAGGAAAAATTTAGGAATAGTAAGATCAAGCATTCCGAGTAAAATCATCGCCGTAATCGCGCTAGCGACCATAAACAATGCGTTGATAATATTGATAACAGCAATTGTTCTTGCTCTGACTTCTTCTGCAGCACGTTTCTGAACATAAGCGTAAAGAGGCACAATAAATATCCCACCGAATATGCCAATTCCCAAAAGGTCAATTAAGACTCTCGAGCTCTGTTCTCCGGTAAAATACATTAACCATGTAATTGAGTGATCAAGATTCACTTGGCTAGCAAAATATAAATCCACACCAAACACACTTAAGCCAATCGCTCCAAACGGTACAATGCCAAGCTCAACGCGCGATGATGATAGTTTTTCACAGAGCATTGAGCCCACGCCGATACCCAAGGTAAATATCGCTAACAGCAGAGTAACAACCGACTCGTCACCTTGGAGCGTTACTTTTGAATAGTTAGGGAATTGAGTGAGATAAGCAGCACCCAAAAACCAAAACCAAGAAATAGCTAAAATAGCCAAATAACTTGGTTTATCAGCCTTAATCAGTTTCACCATCTGATAAGTGTTAGTCAGGGGATTCCAAGAAATCTGCAAATCAGGTTGGGATGATGGTGCCGATGGAATTGACCGACTAAAAACATAACCAATCACTGCAAAGACGACTATTAACACAGCTGACCACCACAAGTATTGGGGGTGTTGCACTATAAAGCCCGCACCAATCGTGCCTAATAAAATCGCAACGAAGGTGCCCATTTCAACTAACGCATTCCCTCCTACTAATTCTTCGGGCTTTAAATGCTGAGGGAGAATCGCGTATTTAGCAGGACCAAAAAACGTACTTTGTAAGCCCATCAAAAATAACAATGCCAACAATACGTAATACAACTCAAAAATAAATGCTAAGGCAGCAAATGACATCAATACGATCTCTGCTAACTTGATTCGCCGCATCAACATCGCTTTGTCATATTTGTCGGTAATTTGGCCTGCAATGGCCGAGAACAAAAAGAAGGGAAGGATAAATAAACCAGCCGCTAGATTGAGCAGTAAATTGGTATCCACTGCAATCTTATCAACGGCATGATAAGCAACGATCAACATCAAACAATTTTTGAATATATTATCGTTGAAGGCGCCAAAAAACTGCGTGGCGAAAAATGGAGCGAATTTTTTGTTCTTTAATAACTGACTTTGGCTCATCCTTGAATACCTTTAGATTTTGTTTGCAGTAATAGTATTTATTTACCTATACAAAAACTGCCAAATATTTCTCCAAGTAAATCATCAGGACTAAAACGTCCTGTAATTGTACTCAGAGCTTCTTGAGCAAGACGCAAATCTTCAGCAAGTAACTCACCTGCATTAGCAACCACTAACTGATCTCGCCCAAGTCGTACATGCGTCAAAGCAGTATCTAAGGCGTTCAAATGACGTCGTCTAGCGGTAAATGTACCTTCTTCAACTTGTTTAAAACCCACAAAGCTCTTGAGCTCTTGTTTTAACAAATCAACACCATTGTTTAGCTTGGCGGACAAACGAATAAGTGGATAAGCCCCATCGCTTACGAATTCTGATGACTCACTTGTTTGATCAATTTTATTCTGCACAAGAAAAATATGATCTTGTCGATCTAATCGCGCTAAAAAGTCATTCCAATCATTTTTTGGATCAAAATTTGGTTCTTTTTTTCCATCAAAAACTAACAGAATAAGATCAGCTTGGTTTATTTCGGCCCAAGCTCGCTCGATACCAATTTGTTCAACTTTATCAGAACTATCTCTCAAACCAGCAGTATCGATAATGTGTAAAGGCAAGCCGTCTAAATTGATTTGCTCTTTTAAGACGTCTCGTGTTGTCCCTTCAATATCAGTAACAATCGCGGAATCCGTTCCCGCCAAAGCATTTAATAAACTCGATTTCCCAGCATTTGGACGCCCCGCAATAACAACTCGAACCCCCTCAGTGAGGAGGGCACCTTGATTCGCTGAACTCAAGACTCTTTCTAGACTAAGAATCAAGCCATCTAATTGTTGCAAAACTTGGGAATCAGCAAGAAAGTCTATTTCTTCTTCAGGGAAATCAATCGCAGCTTCAACGAACATCCGAATTTTAATCAATTCATTCGTCAAACTTGTAATGCGCTTCGAAAAATCACCATGCAAAGAACGCAAAGCACTGCGTGCTGCAGCCTCAGAATTACTATCAATTAAGTCGGCTATTGCTTCAGCTTGAACTAAATCTATCTTGTCATTTAGAAAGGCACGCTGAGTAAATTCTCCAGGCTCTGCTAGTCGAGCTCCATGAGCCAAACAAGTATTAAGCAGCATATCCAAAACAACTGGACCACCATGTGCTTGTAACTCAAACACATCCTCTCCAGTAAACGAATGAGGAGCTTTAAAATACAGGCCTATGCCTTGATCAATAGCTTGCCCATTTTCATCAAAGAAAGTGCTGTAAAGCGCTTGGCGTGGAGTCGGAGATTGTCGAAGAAAAGATTGCGCGATTGAAACCGCCTTTTCTCCTGATATACGAACTATGCCAACACCACCACGGCCCGTTGCCGTGGCAATCGCCGCGATGGTGTCAGAATGATAGTCCGTCATACCCTAAGCTTTTGCACCATTCTCAATCTGGCGTGTGATGTACCACTGCTGTGCTATCGATAAAATGTTGTTTACTAACCAGTAAAGAACCAGTCCAGAAGGGAACCATAAGAAGAATACAGTCATCATCACAGGCATTATCTTCATAATTTTCGCCTGCATTGGATCAGGGGGGGTCGGATTCAACTGCATTTGAATGAACATACTAATGCCCATCAAAATAGGTAACACGAAGAAAGGATCTTGAACTGATAAATCTTCAATCCATAAGAAGAATGGCGCATGACGTAGCTGCACACTCTCCATCAACACCCAATATAGAGCGATAAACACCGGCATTTGAACCAAGATTGGTAAACAGCCTCCCAGCGGATTAATACTTTCTTTACGGTAAAGATCCATCATCGCCTGAGACATTTTCTGGCGATCATCACCATATTGCTCTTTCAGCTGCTGTAATTTCGGCGCAACACGACGCATGTTGGCCATCGAGCGATAACTCGCAGCAGATAATTTAAAGAATAAGACTTTGACGACGACAGTTACCAAGATAATTGCAACACCCCAGTTCATGACGAGGCCATGCAAGAAATCTAGCAATAAAAACAAAGGATAAGCTACAAAGAATAACCAGCCATAATCTACGGTTAAGTCTAAATTCTTCGCTGTTGCTTCAAGCCGATCGATAATCTTAGGGCCAAGATATAGTTGCCCACCGACACTTGCTTTCTCGCCAGGTGCTACAACAGTCGCAGGACTGATATAACCCATCAAGTAACGACCATTTTTGACACGTGTTTGATACGTTTGAACGACTTCAGAATCGGGAATCCATGCTGAAATAAAGTAGTGCTGAATAAATGCAATCCAACCACCTTGAATCTGTTGATTCACTGGCGACTCGAGCATGTCTTCGAAATCAATTTTTTCATAAGGTTCTTCAGCGCTAGACAGAACCATACCGAGATATGACTGCATACCTAGGCTATTTTGTTGTGATGGATCTACGGTTCTATCACGTACAATCTTGCCTGAAAAATTCGCTTCGAATGTGTTCTGAGATTGATTATCTATTAAATATTCAACGTTAATACGATAATCATCGCGAGCAAATGTATATCGTTTTGTTAAAGCTACGCCATCGTCAGAAGTGAAGTTGAGATCAACTTGTAGCTGTTCTTCATTGTCTGCTAACACATACGAAGTCTGGGCACTTTGATAGATCGGTTTACCGCCATTTTTAGACGAGTCAAAACCGTTTTTGCCAAATAAACCACTTTCGATAATATAAAATCGTTGGTTATCATTTTGAAGCAATGGAAGCGGCGTATTCGTATCAAAACCTTCATCGTAATTGAGCAATAACGCTGATTCTAAGTTACCGCCTTCAGTATTGATTTTCAGATCTAATACATCAGTTACGACAGAAATATACTGACTTGCTGCTGATGAGCTAGTTGATTCAGATAACTGTGTCTGCTCTCCCGGTACCGCAAACTCAGCTTCAGCGCTAGTTTCGTTTGAAAAACTCACATCATTTACAACTGATTGTTGTTCTACCTTGGCTTTCGTTTGCGCAGTTCCATAATCCTTGTTCCATTCTAAAACAAGCATATAAGACACGATGGCTAAGCCAACAAAAATAATCGTTCTTTTAATATCCATTCAGTCAAACCAACTAATTTATTATCGTAGGTGCTATAAAATATCTTTATTCTCAGAGTCTTTAGTTAGCGGAACAGGGTCGAATCCGCCTTTACAACCAGGATGGCATCGTCCAATTCTTTTTAATGCTAACCAAGAACCCTTGAGTGGCCCATGCACAGAAATTGCCTCAATTGCGTACTCCGAACAGGTAGGTGAGTACCTACAAGATGGAGGCAATATAGGGCTGATTGCTAGTTGATAAAAGCGTATTGGAATTAAAAATAGCTTTTTTAGCATTTCTACATGGACCGTTTAAAAAACCGCCGGCAAGTGTACTACGATTTAGCTCTTTGTTTTAGCTTTCGCCAAATATATTGCAGTTCTTTATTTAAGTTTTCGTTTTCAGCGTCGGCAGCCGAGCGTTTAGCCATGAAGACTAGATCATAGGAAGGAAGCTTATGTTGGGATTGTCGAAAGCTTTCACGTAAAACGCGTTTTATGCGATTTCTGTTTACAGCGAATCTAACGTTTTTTTTCGCAACAATGATCCCAAGCTTTGGATGTTGGAGCTCTTGTTTGCTTGCGAGACAGAGAAAATATTGAGTGGAGAGTTTGATATCGACGCCACTGAATACGTCAGAATAATCTTTCGCATTCAGAAGGCGTATCGATTTGGGAAAAGTATTATCTGACGTTTCCGTCATTATAGAATGCTTATGCACTCAATACTTTACGGCCTTTAGCGCGACGACGAGCAAGTACTTGACGACCGCTTTTAGTAGCCATGCGTGCACGGAAACCGTGTGTACGCTTGCGCTTAAGTACGCTTGGTTGGAATGTTCTTTTCATTTGCAATACTCACAACTTGGTTTGGCAAAAATTCAGGGTGCGGGATTGTATGGCTTTTAATCTAAACACGCAAACCTTTTTTTATCTTTTCTCGAACGTAGTGAGAGTTAATAAATATAAGAAAAAAGAAATAGATAGTGAATAGTAGTTATTAGTAGGCGCTAACTTCTGTGGATATCAATAAAAAACCCATAAAAATCAATAATTTATTGGATTAGTAAGTACGTGCTTAACTATGTAGATAAGCCCTCAATAAGCCTTGGAAGAAATCTTGGATAACTTTTAGTTGTAGTTATTCAACGTGTTATTCATTTTGATTTACACAAGTTAGTAAATGCTTACTGTGGATAAAAAATTTAAAATTTAATTTTGTGCACAAGCTTGTTAGTAAGTTGTTAATTTGTTGAATTTTATAATAAAAACTATTAACAGGCTGTGTATAGCTTTGTTTTTTGCTATAGATATAAAGCTAAACAATAGGTAAACTTACTCTCGTTCGTAGCGCTGCAAAGTACATTCATGTCATTTCAGCCAGTCTAGTGTCTGTGTTATTCAATACAGAGCTCAGTGTGACAACTTTTATCTTCTGAGATAAATCTTTAATCAATAATTTGTGTGCTTGGGAAATTGATGGCTGAGTCAATTTGGGAAAATTGTCTTGCTCGTTTAGAGGAAGAAGAATCTGCTGATCAATTTGGTATGTGGTTAAAGCCTCTCCAGTTTGATATGCAAGGCGATGTAATTTCATTGTTTGCACCAAACCGATTTGTTTTGGATTTTGTAAAGAATAAATACGTCAAGCGTATTAAGGATCTTATCCAAGAGTTGTCAGGAACGAATTACGATATCAGATTGTCAATTGGGCAAGCCACTAAGAATAAAGGTCCTGCAAAGCCACTTGTTGAAGCAAGCAAAGTTACTGCACCATTTGAAGCTAGAAATTCATCATCGGATGCTGATCGCGAACAAAACAGTGGAGCTAGCGCATCAAGTTCTGCGCCAAAGCAGGAAAGTCTGGCCTTAGCCACTAAGAAGCCTAACGAGTTTAGCGGTGCTGACGATATTTCACATAAGAGTAATCTGAACCCTAAATTTACGTTTGAAACCTTTGTAGAAGGTAAAGCTAACCATATGGCTCGCGCTGCAGCAATGCGAGTAGCTGATGAGCCTGGTTCAGCATATAACCCACTGTTTCTTTATGGTGATGTTGGGTTGGGTAAAACACATCTCATGCACGCCGTCGGAAATGAGATAAAAGCACGCAATCCCAATGCGAAAATTGTATATCTGCATTCTGAGCGTTTTGTTGGTGATATGATCAAAGCACTTCAAGCTAACGATATTGCGAGATTTAAGAAGTACTATCGATCTCTTGATGTATTGTTGATCGATGATATTCAATTCTTTGCAAAAAAAGAGCGTTCACAGGAAGAGTTTTTTCATACGTTTAATGCCTTACTTGATGGGGATAAACAAGTCATATTGACGAGTGATCGTTATCCTAAAGAAATTGAGAATATGGAAGAGCGTCTAACTTCTCGATTTGGTTGGGGTTTGTCGACGAAATTAGAATCTCCTGAATTAGAAACGCGAGTAGCGATATTAATGCGTAAGGCAGAACAAGAACGTGTTGTGTTACGTGAAGATGCTGCTTTCTTTATTGCTCGACGTGTTCGATCGAATGTAAGAGAGTTAGAGGGCGCTCTTAGATTGGTAGCGGCGAACGCAAGTTTTACACGTCAAGACATCACGCCGACTTTCGCACAGGAATGTTTGAAAGACCTATTATCTGTTCATGATCGGCAGGTAAGTATCGATAATATCCAAAGAACGGTTGCTGAGTACTACAAAATAAAAGTAGCCGATCTTCTTTCTCCCAGAAGAACAAGGTCTATTGCGCGGCCGAGACAAGTCGCTATGGCCTTAGCTAAGGAGTTAACGGAACATAGTTTACCCGAAATAGGGGATGCCTTTGGTGGGCGTGACCATACAACAGTCTTACATGCTTGCAGAAAAATAACTGAACTCAACAAGACAGATGCAAGTATTAGAGAAGATTATTCAAACTTCATGAAAAAATTAACGATGTAAGCAAGGCCAGAAAGAATGAAATTTTCGATTAGCAGAGATGACATATTAAGCCCGCTTCAAATTATTTCAGGCGTGGTTGAGCGAAAGCAAACAATGCCAGTGCTTTCAAATATTCTTGTTGTTGCAGAGCAAGGTCAGGTTTCTTTGACAGGCACAAATATGGAAGTCGAGCTTGTTTGTCAGCTACAAGGCGCCGAAATTTCCGCTGAAGGACGTACTACTATACCTGCACGTAAGTTAGCTGATATTTGTCGCTCTTTACCTTCAGAAGCAACGGTTGAGTTGAGTTTAGAAGCGGATAAAGCTCACCTAAGAGCAGGTAAAAGTCATTTTAAATTAGCGACATTACCAGCGGATCAATTCCCTAATACGGAAGATAATCCTCAGGATATTGAAGTTCGATTTAGTGAAGGTGATTTCAAAGCCATGCTCGATGCCACTTCATTTGCGATGGCGCAGCAAGACGTTCGATATTATCTAAATGGAATGTTGCTCGAAATTGGAAATCAGTATGTTAAAACGGTTTCGACAGATGGGCATCGTCTAGCCTTGGCCAGCGTTGATACTGTTCAAGTATTACAAGATAAGTTACAGGTTATCGTTCCAAGAAAAGGTGTTCAGGAATTTAGTCGTCTACTTTCTGACTCTGATAATGAGGTTGCTGTCTTTATCGGTGACAATCATATTCAATCTCAAATCGGGAACTATAAATTTACGTCGAAATTGATAGACGGTAAGTTTCCTGAATACGATCGAGTGATACCGCAGGGCGGCGACAAAATTATGATCGCCGATCGTGAATCATTGAAGGCAATGTTTACGCGCGCAAGTATTCTCTCACATGAGAACATTAGAGGTATTCAGCTGCATCTAACTCCCGGTCAAGTTCAAGTGTATGCAAATAACCCTGAGCACGAGCAGGCAGAGGATTCGATTGATGTCATGTATGATGGACCTGAATTGCAAATAGCGTTCAATGTTGGCTATTTGATTGATGTTCTTAATACAATAAAGTCAGACAGCGTAAAAATGACTCTCTCTAATGCTAGTTCGTCCGCGTTACTTGAGTCTGGCGACGAGGATGGTTGCCTTTATGTTGTTATGCCTATGCGACTTTAAATAACGAGGGATAGGGATGAAAGGGTTGTTGGTAGATTCTGTAAAGGGTGCATTTCGACTTACACAGACAGCAAAAGTGCTTGGATTAACGGGGTCCAAATGGGTTCTTGGTAAGCGTCCGCCTAACCCTGTTTTGTTGAGACAGGTTTTTGAGCAGTTGGGCTCAACCTATATCAAGTTAGGGCAGTTTATTGCTAGCTCCCCCACATTTTTTCCAAAAGAGTATGTGGATGAATTTCAATATTGTTTAGATCAAACCCCACCATTTGAATTTTCGGTTGTTAGAAAAATCATTACTCAAGAACTTGGGTGTAGCCCAGAAAAAGTTTATAGCTATATCGAAGAGAAACCATTAGCTTCGGCATCAATCGCGCAAGTACATGCGGCAAAGCTTGTTACTGGTGAAGATGTGGTTATTAAGGTGCAAAAACCAGGTGTTGAAAACGTCCTGTTGACGGACCTTAATTTTCTTTACGTCTGTGCTCGGTTATTAGAAAAAGTCGCACCGAAGTTGTCATGGACATCTATCTCTGGTGTTGTTGAAGAGATTCAAAAGACCATGATGGAAGAATGTGATTTCATTAAAGAAGCGAAAAATCTAGATACTTTTCGTGCATTTTTATTAGAAAGCGATAATCACGATGTAGTTGTGCCTAAAGTTTATAAACAGGCATGTTCAAGACGTATTCTAACAATGGAAAGATTTTACGGCTCCTCTTTAACGGATTTAGAGAGTATTCGTAAATATTGTGATGACCCTGAAAAAACGCTAATTACAGCTATGAATACTTGGTTTGCTAGTTTGACTCAGTGTGAATTTTTCCACGCTGATGTACATGCCGGTAACTTGATGGTGTTAGACGACGGTCGCATTGGATTTATTGATTTCGGGATCGTTGGTCGGATAAATCCTGGCACGTGGGAAGCTGTCTCGGATTTTATTTCATCTATTATGATCGGGAATTTTGAAGGTATGGCTGATGCGATGATCCGTATCGGTATTACTGACACAGATGTTCAGTCACAGGATTTAGCCGCAGATCTTCGTGGTTTATTCAATAAGATGGATGTAATGGTTCCAGATTATGCGTTGCTCGGGGATTCATCTGGTAGTGATGACGACGATATTAATAACATTTTGATGGAAATGGTTAGGGTAGGGGAAGAGCATGGATTACATTTTCCTAGAGAGTTTGCCCTGCTGCTAAAACAGTTCCTTTATTTTGATCGTTATGTTCATATTTTAGCTCCTGAATTAGATATGTTTGTCGATGCTCGGCTAAGCATGCTGCATTAGAATCTTTTGTAGTACTCTTCAATACACCAGTTATTTGATTTTGTTAGAACATGATTAATAGATTTCAGGTAGCTGGTTTTCGAAATTTAAAAGATCAAACACTCCAGTTTTCGTCTCCATTCACGATTGTTTTTGGAAATAACGGCTCGGGTAAAACTAGTTTCCTTGAAAGTATCTACACTGCTCTGAACGGTAAGTCTTTTCGCTCTGGTAAGACAAAAAACATAATCTCTAATAACAGTAATAAGGACAGCTTCATTGTCCGTGCTGAACTTGAGTTTTCTAATAGATCTCATCAAGTAGCTTTAAGGAAATCTTTAAACGATAAGTATGTTGCCAAAGTCGATGGTGATTTTGTTCAGTCAATCTCCGAGCTTGCATCCATTTACCCTACCCAGATTGTTGAACCGCGTAGCTTTAATGTGTTCGATGGTGGAGCTTCTTCTAGAAGACGTTTATACGATTGGATGATGTTCCACGTGGAACATTCATTCAATGACCTTTTAAAAGTCTACCAAAGTTGTTTGAAGCAACGTAACGCTCTTTTACGAAAAGGTGTTATGAATCCTTCGCAGTTAGCACCGTGGGACCGACAACTCTCATACTACGGTTCACAAATTAATAACTTAAGGTTTGAAATTTTTAAGGGTTATCAAAACTATTTTGAATCAGCAATCGGTGAGTTACTAAGTCCTGAAATTGTTGAACACATAACTATAACGCTTAAATCTGGTTGGGACTCAAATCAGGATTTATCAAATGTTTTGGCCGAAAGCATAGAGTCTGATATTAAGAAAAGAGCAACTCAATTTGGGCCGCATCGTGCTGATCTAAAAATAACTTATTCAGGCTTGCCAATTCAGGAGGGTTTGTCGCGTGGACAGCAAAAGCTCGTTGTCTTAGCAATTCACTTGGCGAACTTACGAATTGTTCGAGAACAAAATAATAGTACCAGTCTTCTTTTGCTGGATGATCTTGCTGCTGAGTTAGATGAACCCAATTTAGAGCGATTATTATGTCTGCTCTATGAAAGCGGAACGTCTGTCATAGCAACAACGCTCGATACAATGCTTTATAGCAGAGTGTTAGAACGCTGTAATTTACTGGATAAAACACGAATGTTTCACGTGGAACATGGTAAGATAAGTGATTATAAATAAACTAATCTGACGTAATTCAGGAAAGCTAATGAGCGATACTCAAAACTCTTATGACTCGTCTAGCATTAAAGTTCTAAAAGGCTTAGATGCGGTAAGAAAACGCCCCGGGATGTATATCGGCGACACCGATGATGGAACCGGTTTGCACCATATGGTTTTTGAGGTTGTTGATAATTCTATCGATGAAGCCTTGGCTGGATATTGTTCAGAAATCAGAGTTACGATTCACGAAGATGAATCTGTATCAGTCTCTGATGATGGTCGAGGAATTCCAACTGATATACATGAAGAAGAGGGTGTATCTGCTGCCGAAGTAATCATGACTGTACTTCACGCAGGTGGTAAGTTTGATGATAACACTTACAAGGTATCTGGTGGTTTACACGGTGTAGGTGTTTCGGTTGTAAATGCTTTATCGAGTAACTTAAAACTTACGATCCGTCGTAATGGTGAAGTGCATGAGCAGGTTTATCACGATGGTGTCCCTCAAGAACGTTTGGCTGTAATTGGAAAAACTGAAACGACTGGTACAGAAATTCATTTCAAGCCATCTCCTGAGACTTTTTCAAACATCAAGTTTCATTATGATTTATTGGCAAAACGTATTCGTGAACTTGCCTTTTTGAACTCTGGTGTTCGAATTGTCCTACGAGATAATCGTACAGACAAAGAAGAAGTATTTGAGTATGAAGGTGGTTTAAAAGCTTTTGTTGAGTATTTGAATACAAACAAAACTACCATCAATAAAGTATTTTACTTTACTACTCAGCGTGAGGACGGCGTTGGCGTTGAAGTCGCCTTACAATGGAATGATGGCTTCCAAGAGAATATATACTGCTTTACCAATAACATTCCTCAACGAGATGGCGGAACGCATTTAGCAGGTTTTAGAGCCTCTCTAACACGCTCTCTCAATCAATACATTGATCGGGAAGGGTTGGGTAAGAACGCTAAAGTAGCAACGTCTGGAGATGATGCTAGAGAAGGGCTAACAGCGGTAATCTCTGTCAAAGTTCCAGATCCTAAGTTCTCTTCTCAGACTAAAGATAAATTGGTCTCGTCAGAAGTTAAATCAGCAGTTGAACAAGAGATGAATGCTTCATTTGGTGAATATCTAATGGAAGCTCCACAAGAAGCTAAAGCTGTTGTTGGCAAAATGATTGAAGCGGCAAGAGCACGAGAAGCAGCCCGAAAAGCACGAGAAATGACAAGACGTAAAGGTGCTTTAGATATCGCTGGCTTACCAGGTAAGTTGGCAGATTGCCAAGAGAAAGATCCGGCTTTATCTGAACTATACATCGTGGAGGGTGACTCAGCAGGTGGCTCAGCTAAGCAAGGGCGTGATAGAAAAACCCAAGCGATCTTGCCGCTGAAAGGTAAGATTTTAAATGTCGAAAAAGCGCGTTTCGATAAAATGTTGTCTTCTGCTGAAGTTGGCACATTAATTACTGCGCTGGGGTGTGGTATCGGTCGTGAAGAATACGATATTGAAAAACTTCGTTACCATAGCATCATTATTATGACCGATGCTGACGTTGACGGCTCACACATCCGTACTTTATTGCTTACCTTCTTCTTCAGGCAGATGCGTGAAATCATTGAGCGAGGCCATGTCTTTATCGCCATGCCACCTCTTTATAAAGTGAAGAAAGGCAAGCAAGAACAGTATTTAAAAGATGAGAAATCTTTAGAAGCTTATCTGACGCAAACAGCGCTAGATGGTGCACAGTTATTCGTAAATGAAGATGCTCCTGCTTTAACTGGCGAGGCATTAGAAGCCTTAGTAAATGATTATCGTATTGCCTCAGATGCGATTTCAAGATTGTCTCGTACGTACCCTGAGAAAGTCCTTCAAGCATTATTGAAAGTCAAAGGCCTTACTTCTGAAAACTTAAAAGATGAGAATGAAGTAAAAACTTGGACTGATGCATTGGCTGAGAATTTGGGTCTAGACACATCTACCGGTACAAACTACGTGACATCAGTTTTTGCTGATCAAGAAACAGGATTGTTCTTACCTAAGATCGAAGCTTATGTTCATGGAATTTCGACACCATATATATTCAAATCAGACTTCTTTGAATCAGGTTCTTACTTAGCTATTGTGAAAACTGCTGAAGCCTTACTTGGTTTATTAGAAGACAATGCATTTGTGGTGAAGGGTGAAAAGAATATTCCGGTGAAAGACTTCGGTTCTCTCATTGATTTACTTATGAAAGATGCACAGAGAGGATTATCGATCCAACGCTATAAAGGTTTGGGTGAAATGAACCCAGATCAATTATGGGAAACTACAATGGATCCAGACACTCGCAGAATGATGAAGGTAAATATCGAAGACGCCGTTGCAGCTGATATGATATTCACAACGCTAATGGGTGATGAAGTGGAACCTCGTCGTGACTTCATTCAATCTAATGCTCTAGAAGTCACCAACCTAGATGTATAGCTAGAAGATTATCGAATGTTCTGTTAAAGCCGTACTTTGAATAAAAGTACGGCTTTTTGTTATCTGATCTTTGTTACTCAGCGTTAGTAGATATTTACTTATAGTTAAAATTCAGACTGATAGCAGACTAACGACAAATAATACGTGGATGAAATATGCTATTGAACGCGCGTGTTCTTGAAGGACCAGAAGAAGTTAACAAACATGTCGTCATCCTTCATGGGTTATTTGCTGCTTCTGATAATTTATTGAGACTAGGAAAACACTTAGCGGAAGGGTACACCGTCCATTTATTGGATTTGAGAAATCATGGCAATTCATTTCATGTCACTGATATGAATTATTTATTGATGGCAAATGATGTTGATGAGTACCTAACACATCAAAATATCAACAGCGTCGCTCTTATTGGCCATTCAATGGGAGGGAAAACAGCAATGCAATATGCTTTATCTTACCCAGATACAGTTGAAGCTTTAATCGTTGCTGATATTGCGCCGGTAGAATATAAGCCCGGTCATGTTCAAATCTTGAAGGGTTTAGAGTATTTAGCTAACTATCCTCCAGCAAATAGACGAGAGGCAGATACAGCACTTAATAAGTTTGTGGAAGATGTTGGAGTCAGACAGTTTCTTATTAAGAATTTAAAGGCTGTAGGGGAAGAATCAAAAAAGCTTGGTTGGCGTTTCAACTTAAACGCAATTCAAAGCAATTATTATAATGTTCTTGCTGCGCCGGTTGGCGAAGAATTTAACGGTCCAACATTGTTCATAGCCGGTGCATTGTCAGATTATATTGCGCCAGAATATCGCGATATTACAACGAAATTATTTCCTCATGCCCAATTAAAGGTCATTCCTGATACATCTCATTGGTTACACGCCGAGAAACCCCAAGTCTTTAATGCACTATGTGAGCGTTTCTTACACAAGCATTTCATTTCACAATAGTTATCAACGGAAAGAATACAATATTTCATTATGAGCTAGACTTAATAAATGCGGTGTTTTTAAGCATTTAAGCCTGTTGTAAATCTATTTGAAATAGATGACACTGATTGCGTCGCTAATGATGACGCTGAAATGTCCGAACTTTCGGGCGAACAATAATAATGCGAATCGTGGTGGCATCAATTTTGTATATAGAGCTCACATCAGTGCATGTGTCAGCTTTCTGTTGTTGCTTAGGTGCGCTGCGAAATCCTTTTTGGAAGAAAACAAAACTTAGGAGAACACGAATGTTGAAATTCTCTTCATTGGTCGCTGCAGGTCTTGCAGTAGGCTTATCTTTTGGTGCAAATGCAGGAACGCTTGAAGACGTTAAAAAACGCGGAATGCTTTCTTGTGGTGTGAGTACTGGTCTTGCTGGATTTTCTCAGAAAGACGAAAAGGGTGAATGGAGTGGTCTAGATGTCGACGTCTGTAAAGCTGTTGCAGCAGCTGTTTTAGGCGATGCATCTAAGGTTCAATACAAGCCTTTAACTGCTAAAGAGCGTTTTACAGCGCTTCAGTCTGGTGAGATTGATATCTTATCTCGTAACACTACATGGACACACACTCGTGACACCTCTCTGGGATTAAACTTTGCAGGCGTTAACTACTACGACGGTCAAGGTTTCATGGTGTCGAAAAAGCTTGGTGTTAAAAGTGCTCTTGAGTTAGATGGTGCTGCGGCTTGTATTCAAGCTGGTACAACAACTGAGTTGAACTTAGCAGATTATTTCCGTGCAAACGGTATGAAATATACTGCTGTAACATTTGATACTTCAGATCAAACACGTGCTGGTTTTGAAAGTGGTCGTTGTGATGTTCTTACTTCTGACCAATCGCAGTTATACGCAATTCGTATTGGTTTGAAGGATCCAGATTCAGCAATGGTTCTTCCAGAAGTTATCTCTAAGGAACCTCTAGGTCCAGTTGTTCGTCAGGGTGATGACGAGTGGTTCAACATCGCTAAGTGGTCTTTGGTAGCAATGATCGAAGCTGAGTTCTTGGGTGTCGATTCTGCGAACGCAGCTGATATGAAAGACAACGGTAAGCCTGCTCAGAAGCGTCTTCTTGGGACTGAAGGTGATGCTGGCGAGAAGCTTGGTTTAAGTGCTGATTGGGCTTACAACATCGTTTCACAAGTAGGTAATTACGGCGAGTCATTCGAGCGTAATGTAGGTATGGGTTCTCCTCTTAAAATTGCACGTGGCATTAACGAGCAATGGAATAAAGGTGGCTTCCTGTACTCACCACCGATTCGTTAATTCGAATAGGTAAATAAAGGGGCTTTATGCCCCTTTTGCCGTTCTAAATTACACCCCAAGACTAGAGGCACTATATGTCCGAAGAAATTCGTGCAAAAGCATCGAGCTCAGGCTCAATGCTCAATAACCCAAGAGTTAGGGCCATCTTATATCAGGCTTTACTATTGTTTGGACTGGGTTATTTTTTCTATTCTATAGTTTCAAATGCGCTGAACAATATGGAGGCGCGAGGCATAAAGAGCGGTTTTGATTTTCTATTTACCGCCTCTGGTTTCGATATACTCATGACCCTGGTGCCGTATTCGGCAACGTCAACATATGGAATGACATTTGTTGTTGGGTTGTTAAATACAATTTTAGTCTCGATCGTTGGGATTTTCTTTGCGACCGTTTTAGGCTTTCTTATAGGTGTTGCATATTTTTCCAACAACTGGCTTATTAAACGCTTATCTGTTGTTTATGTAGAAACCTTCAGAAATATCCCATTATTGTTACAAGTATTCTTCTGGTATTTCGCTGTTTTAGCATCGTTGCCAAGCGCGCGCGAGAGCTTAAGTTTAGGCGAAGTCATCTTCCTCAATGTACGTGGATTATATTTACCTGATTTAGTTGGTGGCGCTGGCTCATCCATTGTTTATGGTTCGATTGTTGTAGCTATCGCAGCAATAGTTTTTCTCAAGAAATGGGCTAAAAAACGTCAAGACGATACAGGAGAGCAGTTCCCCGTTGCGTTAACAAGTCTTGGGATCCTTTTGGGGCTGCCACTTATCACCCTTTTCATAATGGGCGTTCCTTTCACATGGGATTTTCCTGAGCTCAAAGGTTTTAATTTCCGTGGAGGAATTACTGTTATACCTGAGTTAATGGCACTGACTATCGCTCTGTCTGTTTATACGGGAGCTTTTATCGCAGAAGCGGTAAGAGCGGGAGTTCAATCTGTTCCACATGGGCAAACTGAAGCAGCGCGCAGTATTGGTCTGCGTGAAAACAGAATTATGTCATTGATCATTGTTCCTCAAGCGATGCGAGTAATTGTTCCTCTGTTGAATTCTGAATATCAAAGTTTGGTGAAAAACTCTACGTTGGCAACAGCCATTGGTTACCCTGATTTGTTTACAGTCTTCGTAGGCACATCGCTTAATCAGACAGGACAAGCTATAGAGATTGTATTTATGACGATGGCCGTTTATTTCGTTATTAATATGACTATCTCATTCTTAATGAATCGGTTTAACGCTAGCGTTGCGTTAGTCGAACGTAAATAGGAGAGGGTGATATGAGAGTTTTTAAACCGCAAGAAGCTCAGCCAGCTCCAGAGGAGACTATGGGCGTAGCTGCTTGGATTAGAGCTAACTTGTTTTCTAATGTTCCAAATTCCATCGCTACGATCGTTATTCTAGGCTTATTGGCGAGCGTTTTACCTGGCTTAATTGATTGGTTATTCATTCAAGCAAATTGGTCCGGCAACACACAGGCTGATTGTACAAATGATAATGGGGCTTGTTGGGTATTCGTTTCTGCTTGGATGCAGCAATTCTTATATGGAAGTTATCCTATAGAAGAACTGTGGCGAGTAAATACAGGTTTAGTAGCATTGATCTTGGTTATTGCTGCGCCATACGCATTGCCTAAACATCTGCGTAATACTGTGGGTGTACCATTATTTTTGGCTTATCCGTTTATTTGTGCGGCCTTATTAGATGGTCGGCTCTTTGGATTAGAATTTGTAAGCACAGATTATTGGGGTGGTTTTTCTCTTAATATTTTTCTAGCTGCTGCAAGCATCATTATTGCCTTTCCTTTGAGTTTCCTATGGGCTCTAGGACGTCGATCAGACATGCCTTTTATACGAAGTGTGTGTGTTGTATTGATCGAATTTTTCCGTGGTGTTCCGGTTCTCGCATTGTTCTTTATGGGATCAGTAATGCTTCCATTGTTTTTTCCTGAGGGAACGAACGTAGACAAGTTATTGCGTGTGTGGATTGTTCTAATTCTATTTATGTCAGGATATATGGCTGAAGTATTTAGAGGTGGGTTCCAGGCAATTCCACAAGGACAATATGAAGCCGCAGATTCACTAGGTCTAAGTTACTGGCAAAAAACACTGCTGATAATCTTTCCACAAGTAATTAAGGTTTCAATGCCAAACATCTTGGCAACGTTCATCATGCTATTCAAGAATACAACTTTCTTATTGATCATTGGTATTTTTGAATTGTTGAGTACAACACAAACCGCACTTACAAACTCAAATTGGTTAGGAGGGCATGCTCCTGAAGGGTATATATTTGTAGCTGTTGTATTTTGGGTGTGTTGTTTTGGTATGTCGATGATCAGTGCAAATATCGAGAAGAAACTAGATACGAGTCATAGGAATTAGAGGTTATTACACATGAGTGATAATACACAAGAAACAGTTCAGACCGCTTCTTCTGATGAACCGGTAATACAAATTAAAGATTTAAACAAGTGGTACGGAAATTTTCATGTACTGAAAAACATCAATTTAGATGTAAAGAAGGGCGAGAAGATAGTAATTTGTGGTCCTTCTGGTTCCGGTAAATCAACGATGATTCGTTGTATCAATCGCTTAGAAGAATTCCAACGCGGTTCTTTAGTGGTTAATGGAATTGAGATGATTGAAGATGTTAAGAATATCGAAACTATTCGTCGCGAAGTAGGGATGGTATTCCAGCACTTTAACCTGTTTCCGCATTTAACGATTCTAGAAAATCTCACCTTAGGGCCAATTTGGGTTCAGAAAAAGCCGAAAGAAGAAGCAGAAGCAACGGGAATGAAATACCTAGAGCGCGTTAAAATACCGGATCAGGCGAATAAATTCCCTGGACAGTTATCTGGTGGACAACAACAGCGTGTAGCGATTGCTAGGTCTCTATGTATGAACCCACAGATTATGTTGTTTGATGAGCCAACATCTGCGCTTGATCCAGAAATGATTAAAGAGGTTCTCGACGTGATGGTCGAGCTAGCTGATGAAGGGATGACGATGCTTTGTGTTACCCATGAAATGGGCTTCGCCAAAAAGGTTGCTGACCGAGTCATATTTATGGACGCGGGAGAAATCGTTGAACAGAATACGCCCGATGTATTCTTTGATCACCCTGAAACTGATCGCTTGCAGCTGTTCCTCAGTCAAATACTTGATCATTAAACTAAAAAGGCGGGGACTTGATCAGTTACCCGCCTTTTTAATGTTCTATGCTTTAATCGCTGCGTTCGTAGCTGCTGATTCCTCACTTCTTTTTCGTTCAAGAAGTTTCTTAGTTTGATGATCTAGAAACGTGCCTAGCGTATAAGTAATACCAAAAAGAACAGATAATGCAGCTAAAAGAAATGCGACATGTACATCAATAAACATGTTTAAAATATCCCTAATTAAATTTAAACGCCCTTTTAAAACGCTTGTTTGAATTTCGAAAAAGATAGTATACAAATTAACCATAAAGATCAACATTTAACCATTTGGTTAGTTTATACTTGAGATAATCTACCTTTCTAAAAGGGCTAGGTCCTCGAGAGAGTTTGCATTGTCAAAACAAGCAGAAGGGCCGGTTGCCCAAATAACCCCTTCATCTTCAAGCCACTTAATTAACTTAAAGTGCCGTGAACTAATCGCACGCATTACCGAACCAAGAGAGCGATTAGGTAGACAGCAATGTAATGGGTGCTTTTGATTGTTCTGTATTAAAGCGACGGGTTTTAAATCAGTCCCTGATTCAAGCTGCGTGATAATGTGGTTAGCAATAACGGTAAAGCATTCAGATGTAACAAGAGGCGTGTCGCAAGGTGAGATAAATAACACATCTGAACTTGAGTTAGATAGAAGCGCTTCAATACCTGCGAGGGGACCAAAGAATTCAGAATATCGATCACGACAGATTCTTTGAGAAATCTGTTTATATTGATCAAAATTACGATTACAGCTAATGATCGTCTGATGATCTTGAGCTAAAGGAGAGAGAAGTCTACTTGGGTAGCTTGCTAGAGGTTTACCAAGAAAATTCACTAGGCCTTTGTCTTCACTACCCATACGGAGTGATTGACCGCCTGACAGTACACCTGCATCACAGGATGTCCCTAAAGACGCAAGCTTTTGACGAATATCTTGGAGGTTAGGCATAATTTAAGAAAAAAAAAGCAGCTCATTGAGCTGCTTTATATTCAATAATTTACTACAGATTGCTATCAACAAAAGCTGTTAGTTGTGACTTAGAAAGTGCACCAACTTTAGTTGCATCAACGTTGCCATTCTTAAATAGCATAAGTGTTGGAATACCACGGATATTATACTTCGGTGGTGTTTGGTCGTTTTCGTCGATATTCAACTTACAGATTTTAACTTTACCTGCGTAGTCTTCAGCAATCTCTTCAAGAACCGGAGCGATCATTTTACAAGGACCACACCATTCGGCCCAGTAATCAACTAATACAGGAACATCAGAGTTTAATACTTCTTGCTCAAAAGAAGCATCTGTAACATTTAAAATACTATTGCTCATTATTAAACCTTAAAACGTAAATGACTGTGGGCTGCACTATTCTAATAGTCAGCCTTCACCTAAAATGCGTGAAGATAGTTCCAATATATAGCTTTAATTTTGGATTTCAAGGATGCCTACGGCTTTGGTAATACAACAATGACAATTGACAATAGAGAGATCGCAGCGATTGATCTTGGATCAAACAGTTTTCATATGGCTGTTGCTAGCGTAAAGCAAGGGGAAGTCCGCTTTACCGACCGTTTGGGTGAGAAAGTTCAATTAGCTGCTGGTATTAATAGCCAAGGTGCATTTGAGGCGGACACCATTGAACGCGCTCTTGCATGCATCGACCGTTTTTCTCAACGATTACACAATATCGACAAAAGTATGATTCAAGTCGTTGGAACTGATGCATTGAGAGTCGCAAAAAATGGTGGGAACTTTATAGCTAAAGCGGAACAAAAATTAGGTGCGCGCATAGAAATTATTTCGGGTTTAGAAGAAGCGCGTTTAATTTATTTAGGTGTCTCACATACATTGGCTGATGACGATGGCCGTAGATTAGTGATCGATATAGGTGGTGGATCGACGGAGTTCATAATTGGTGAACGATTTGAACCACTTGAACGCGCAAGTTTGCACATGGGTTGTGTCTCGTTTAGGGAGCGTTTTTTTAAAGACGGAAAAATAACAAAGATCGGTTTCCATAAAGCTGTTGTTCAAGCAGAGCGCGAAATCATGCCGATTAAGAAAATATATAAGAAGAAGGGTTGGGAGCAATGTGTTGGGGCTTCAGGCTCCATCAAAGCAATTTTTCAAGCGTTAGAAGCAGAAGATGGCATTCAGATAGAGCGACTATCCTATAAGCGATTGAAGACTTTACGAGATCAAATCATTGAACTTGGCCATATTGATAACCTTAACGAGCTAAATATAAAGAAAGAACGCTTAAGCATATTTCCAGCTGGTTTAGCGATCTTAATGGGAGCGTTCAAAGCACTCAAAATAAAAAAAATGGAGTATACACAAGGAGCTCTGCGCGAAGGTTTACTCTATGACATGCTTGGTAGACTTGATCATGAAGATGTTCGAGATAGAAGCATTAGCGCTTTACAACAACGCTATGGAGCAGACATCGCCCATGGTGACTATGTCGCAGACATTACTAAGGCGTTTTTTAGAAAAGCGAAGACAGATTGGCAGATAGATCACCCTCGATATGAGGGTTTACTAACTTGGGCATCAAAGTTATTCGAAATTGGTCTGGCTATCGCTCACAGCCAATATCATCGTCACGGCGCGTATTTAGTGGCGAACTCTGATCTGGCTGGTTTTTCGAAACGAAGCCAAGAAGAGTTAGCCTTACTTGTTAGAGCGCATAGAAGAAAAATTCCCTTAGAAGATTTTGAGCGTGTCGATGAGGCAATACTTAAATTGACGCTTTTATTTCGGATTGCTGTTTTATTCGCATCGGATCGAAAAGTAAGGTCTATCCCTTTTCATTTAGAAGTTAGCTCAAAATCTGTCCACTTAGCATTTAAAAAGGGCTGGCTAGAAAAGCATCCCCTTACCGTTGAAAACTTAGAAATTGAACGAAATTATTTAAGAAAAATCGGATTTGAACTAAGTTTTTGATAACCTTACGAGTTTTTATGATTGATACACAATAATGTTAGTTCTTGGCCTTGAAACCTCATGCGATGAAACCGGAATCGCTCTTTTTGACACGGACAAAGGTTTGCTTGCTGACGCTTTGTTTTCCCAAATTGATCTTCATGTTGATTACGGCGGTGTAGTCCCTGAATTAGCGTCTAGAGACCATATACGTAAAACACTTCCTCTGGTTGAGCAAGTGTTAAACGATGCGGGTAAAACCAAGAGCGATATTGATGCAATTGCCTATACCGCGGGCCCTGGTTTGATTGGTGCATTGTTAGTTGGATCAACGATAGCTGAAGCATTAGCTTTTGCACTCGATATTCCCAGCATCGGCGTGCACCATATGGAAGGCCACCTTCTAGCACCGATGCTTGAGGATACGCCTCCTGAATTTCCATTCGTTGGTTTACTTGTATCGGGTGGACATTCACAGTTAGTTGCAGTGAAGGGTATTGGCGAATACGAAATTTTAGGTGAATCGCTTGATGATGCAGCTGGTGAGGCATTTGATAAAGCTGCAAAAATGCTTGGCCTCGATTACCCTGGCGGTCCTCAAATCGCGAAGTTAGCATCTTTCGCTCGAGAAGAGCTCGGCGGAACGCCGTATCGTTTTCCTAGGCCAATGACAGATCGTCCAGGCTTAGAGTTCAGTTTTAGTGGTCTGAAAACGTTTACCCTCAATACAGTTAACAAGGCGAAACAAGCAGACTCTTTTGACGACAAAGAAAAAGCTAAGATTGCGTTAGCTTTTGAAGATGCTGTCGTGGATACCTTAATGATTAAATGTCGAAGAGCACTAGAGCAAACAGGCTTCAAACGTCTTGTGATTGCAGGGGGAGTTAGTGCCAATATTAATTTGAGAGAGACGATTAAAAAAATGGAAGTAACAATCGGCGCTTCCGTTTATTATGCTCGGCAAAAATACTGCACAGATAATGGTGCAATGATCGCTTATGCGGGTGCACAGCGATTGTTAGCGGGTCAGAAAAGTGACGGAACCGCTGTTGTTAAACCTCGTTGGCCTATGGATCAATTAGAGCCAGTTAATTAGTAAAAACTATGCAAGATAAAATTTTTATAGAGGGTTTAATGCTTGATGCTTCAGTTGGTATTTTCAACTGGGAAAAGCAGAAAAAGCAGCCTTTGGTAATAGATTGCGTACTCGATGTTGATTTACGACGAGCAGCGCTGAGCAATGATATTGTCGATACAGTCAGTTATGCCGAGGTTGCTCAACGAATAGAGGCCCTTGTAACAGAGCAGCACCATGACCTTGTCGAGTATTTAGCGGAGCGCATTATTAGCGATATATTCGAAGCTTTTGAGGTCTCTAAGATTAAACTAAAATTGGCGAAACCCGAAGCTGTAGCAAGTGCTCATCGCGTTGGTATTATTCTAGAGCGAACACGACCATAATGTCGCAGGTTTATCTGAGTTTAGGAAGCAACATTGAACGGGAAAAGAATATCCGTTCTTGCTTGAGATGTCTTGAGAGAAAATTTGGAGAGCTTACCGTATCTCCTGTTTATGAAAGTGAGCCGGTTGGATTTAAGGGGTCTAATTTTTTTAACTTGGTCGTTGGTATTACAACGACTCTGACTATCTCTGAATTAAATGATGTTCTTAAAGAAATAGAAGACCAGCATGGCAGATCTCGAGCAGGACCTAAATTTTCGTCTAGAACCTTAGACATTGATATCATCACATATAACGAGTTAGTTGGTATACATGATGGTGTTGAACTTCCTCGCCCCGAGCTATTTTATAATGCCTTCGTTTTATTGCCGATGATTGATCTCTGTGCTGATCAATTAGAGCCAAAGAGCGGGCTGCCTTATCGTCAATTGATAAATCAATTACCGACAAGGCAGAATTTAGAAAAGGTTCCTTTTTAGCCCAGGAACCATATTCTCAGGCTAGCTACGCAAGAGTTGTACTAACTTAGCGGTTGAAGGGTCTAGAGCATCTATCTTGTTTTTCTCGGCTTCCTGAGTGAGCAAAGGAAACAACTCTTTTTCTAATACCTTACCTAACTCAACGCCCCATTGATCAAATGAATTGATGCCCCATATTTGACCTTGAACAAACACTTTGTGTTCGTACAAGGCAACTAGAGCACCGATAGACTCGGGGCTAAACATCTCAACAAGTAGCGTATTACTAGGCTTGTTACCCGCGATCACCTTATGCGGTGCGATACGTCGCGCTTCCTCTGGTGCAACACCTTTATCTAGAAGTTCTTGCTCTGCGTTCTTTCGCGATTTTCCAACCATTAGCGCGCGACTTTGAGCTAGACAGTTGCCAAGTAAGTGAGCGTGGTTATCACGTACGGGATAAGGACTGTTTTTCGCAATGATGAAATCGATAGGAACGGCGCCTCGTCCCTGATGGAATAATTGATGATAAGCATGTTGTCCGTTGGTGCCCGCTCCACCGAATAGCAATGGGCCACTGGCATAGCTAATTTGATGGCCTTCTGTATCAGCGGTTTTACCATTGCTTTCCATATCGAGTTGCTGTAAGTGCTCGGGCAAGAATCGTAGTTGATGGTCATAAGGGATAACCGCAATCGATGCGTGACCTAAAAA
>NZ_LWFI01000921.1:0-2576 GCF_001635735.1 Oleiphilus sp. HI0067 | reverse complement strand
AGGTGTGTTTGAGGACTGGCTAATACCGAACGCAAGGCTTTGAAGGGATGCTTTGATATCTGATTGAGATTTGCTGATATTTGGCAGTAAGTTAAGGGTGTTTTGAATTTGTTGAGTAAATAGCTCGTTTTGTTTACTTAAGAGTTTAAATGCTGGTGAATCTTGATTGTTTGCGAGGTTCAAAATAATTGAAGGTGCTTTTTTATCATAGGATTCTAAGTTTGTAAGTACCAACTTGATATTATTGTTATTTGCATTGAGGGTGTTTGCTGTATTGCTAGATAGTAAGTCAAATAGTTGTTTCGTTTGATTGAAAAGTGAGTTTGATAACTGGTCGAAATTTGTGATTTTTTGCGCCGTTTCGCTCATGCTTGTTTGAGATTTCAGCTGTGTTGGTAGTTGCTGAATAAATTCTGAAATCCGCGTTTGAAGTGGTTCCGGCGGTGTAAGCATTGGACCATTTAGGTTAATAATGTTGATGGCTCGCTGAGACGCTCGTTGCCATAGATCTTGTTCTGATTTGCTGCGCCCTTCGAGTAGTACAAGCGTTTTCCATATACCTTGGGTATCGAGCGTTTTGACTTGATCGGGTGTGTTCTGACTGGCTACTGATTGATTGCTATCTCGATTTAGAAGCTTTGCTTCAAGCTCTATTCCACTAAGTTTTAGCCATGACTTGATGGTCTCAATTGGCGTGAATGAGACTTGCTCATTGCTGGTTGATGTGGTCGTTGCAGATTTTGCAGTAAGATCGGCGGACTTAGGTAATTGCTCTTTGAGTGTGCTTAGAATCAAAGACGATGCTTGTTGAGCTCCTTCTAATCTATCTGGCAGAGTCGGTGAGATTTGTGTTTGTTGAAGGATTTTAAAACCGCTGTTAAGACTGACTTGCTGTGGAAGTAAGCGAGCTAAGGAAGATCTTAACTGAGAGAGTTGTGCCTCAGGGAATGAAGTCTTTGTCTGTAACGGCAGGGTAGCTATCTGCTCTGCGGGTAGGTTTTTGATGACCGGAGTGCCCGCCTCCGTTAATGTGAGATTAAGTACCATGCCTGTCTTAAGCGCTAACTTTGAACTTGCGAGAATAAATTGATTTTTAATCTGTATTAGCCAAGTTGAAAGCTCTTTTTCTGAAATGGGTTGAGCCGGACTTGTTATGAGGTGCGGTACTTTTAGTTCACTTGCTTGTGTTGGAAGAGGTGTCGGACGATTGCCTTTGCTGCCGATCGTGATTGCTTGATCAGTGCTTAGTATTTCACCCTTAACTTTTCCTATTATTTGGATGAGGGCTGTCTGGTTTTTTTTTACATCAACGCTCTGAATTTCAACAATATTGTCTCTAATCACAGGGAGGGACTGAAGAGGTGTGTCTCCCGTTATTTGAATGATCTGCGATGTAGAAGAAATAGGCGCTCGCTGTTCGGTTGAAGCTGCCTTATTTTGTTCAGGGCTTGAGCCGAAAGGTATCTCCAATTTTGTGCCTCATTTCAGGGTGTGTGCGCTAAGGTACCACTAAATACATAAGTTTGTGTGAATGCGCTCGCAATAGCTTGTGCTGACGCTTATCTAAGCAGTTAATATCGATATAATAGCTGAGTTAGAAAATAAGACGAAAGGAACCTTCGTGTCGCGAGTTAGAAACTTAAGTGAAGTATTGCAGTACATTTGTGTCGTGGCCTTCGTGTTTGTTTTGTCCGCATGTTCTGAGGGGATCGATGAGATTCTTGATACTGACATCCTTCCTGAGGAAGAGCTTCCTGATCCTCCCGTAACGCCGACTCCACCTGCACAGCCCGATGCTGAACTCGAAGAAATTAAAAATTTGTTTGTGGGTGCATATGGTTGTCAGGATAACACCGCGCTTTCTCTCGTGAATTATGATAGTGACGCGTCTCTTTCCTCATCTTCTTGCGACGGAAATGTGGTTGTTGAAGGTACTAACCCAAGCCAACTTTATGCAATGAGTCAGGGGGTGCATGCTTACCTTGACTTGGTTGCCGATCCTTTAAAACAAAATGAAGCGGTGGTGTTTGCCAATGCTGGTGCAGTGCTTTATATCGATTTAGACGCTAATTCTGCTGAGCGACTGACAAGTTTTTCAGGAACGGTATGCCGTGTGATCCCTAGTATCCGTTATGAGGCAGAGGTCGATTCGGTTACTGGTGATGAAACATGGAATGAGCTGCATGATTCTTTTGTTTACGTTGAGGTCGTTGATTCAGCTGATAGCGCTAGGGCATGTCAAAATAACCAAGATTTTCGTCGTTATTTTAAGGTAGCGCTTAATTATGATGTGAACGCGATCGATGAAGAGACATGTATTGGTGAACTTGACGGTAAGAGTTCCGCAGCTAACTGTAAAACACGCCTATTACCTAATGTTAGCCAAGCAAGAGCCTTGAGTTACCCGATTCGTGCATACGTAGATGATGCGACTAATCCAGGTAGTAAAGTGCAAGTATATGGATATATCGGTGCTGGCTTGGGGAGCGGGGCTCGTGAGCTGGTATTGTGGAATAGCGCTGGAGACCAAGTTTGGACGGCTCCACAAGATCGAAATCTAGAGAGTTTTTCCAATG
>NZ_LWFI01000920.1:0-4673 GCF_001635735.1 Oleiphilus sp. HI0067 | reverse complement strand
TATTGAAGGCTTTCAGAAGTGTTAGATGCGCTTTGCGCTTCGGCGATTTCCCATTCGTCTTGGCTTTGAGAAGCGATGCTGTACTCCTCTGAAGCCCAAGCGCCGAGATCAATTAATTTACAGCGCTCGCTACAAAATGGACGCTCTTTATTCTTCTCTTCCCATGTAACAGGGTCTGCGCAGGTTGGACAATTAACGATTAGAGGAGTGTTGTTTGACATTTATTTTGACTCGGCAAGTTTGAGGTATTCTTCGTGTTGTGAGTCTACCACGGCGTTCAGGTGGTCTAAATCACCATCGTTTAAAATAATGTCGTGAGCACGCTCTTGTTTCATTTTTCTAGGCATTTGAGCAGCAATGATTTTCCCTATATCTTCTTCTGAAGCGTTATCTCGCGTGGCTGCACGGATTTTTTGATCTGCCTCGGTGGCGTCAATTAATAATGTTCGCGTGCAGAGCTGGCTTTGTTTTGTTTCGAATAACAAAGGCGAGACTAGAATTGCGTAAGCTGATTCTGCTTGGCTAAGCTGTCGAATAATCTCAGATCGAATAAGTGGATGTAAAAGAGTTTCGAGCCAGCGCTTCGCATTGCTGTCAGAAAAGATAATTTCACGTAAGCGTGCTCGATTTAACGCACCTTTTTGCTCGCCGTCTGAATGTAGAACATCCGTTCCAAATTGCTTAGCGATCATGCCTAGTGCACTAGAACCAGGCTCGACAACTTCACGTGCGACAACATCCGCATCAACTACGGTTACACCAAGTGTTTCAAATCGATCACTGGCAGCGCTTTTCCCCGAGCCGATACCGCCCGTTAATCCAACGATTAGCATAAGGTGTTTGGTCTCTTTCTTATTAAGATCTGGCTAGCCAAGCCAAATGGTTTTAATTTGTTCGCCCCACATAAGCGCAATCCAGCCAGCAGCTGCCAGGTATGGGCCAAATGGCATGGGTTTATTTTTCTCGCGACCGACAATCGCCATTGCAAGTATTCCGTAAGCGGCTCCTACAAAAGAGGATAATATAATGATAATCGGAAGCATTTCCCAGCCGAGCCACGCTCCCAAAGCTGCCAGTAGTTTAAAGTCTCCATATCCCATTCCTTCCTTACCTGTAGCAAGCTTGAACAACCAATACAAGGACCAAAGAGATAAATAACCCGCAACCGCACCCCAGAAGGCGCTGTCGAAGTTAGTCACTAATCCAAAACTGTTGACAATCAAGCCTAACCACATAAGAGGTAGGGTAATGTTGTCTGGCAAAAGTTGGGTGTCAGCATCAATCATCGTGAGAGCTATGAGTGCCCAGGTAAAGAGAAGCAAAGCAAAGCTCTCGTAGCTTGCGCCAAAACTGTATGCAATGGCAAAGCACATAAAACAGCTTGTTAACTCGATAAGAGGGTAGCGAATACTAATCTTTGTTGAGCAATTACTGCATTTGCCGCGTAAAAATAGCCAACTCAGTACCGGGATGTTTTCCCAAGGCTTAATCGCATGGCCGCAGTTAGGGCAGGTGGAATTAGGTTTTGATAAGGTGATTTTGTCTTCTTCGGGCGCTTCCTGCTCGAGAAATTCAGACGCTTGCTGACGCCATTCCTGATGCAGGATTTTGGGTAAGCGGTGGATAACGACATTTAAAAAGCTGCCGACCAAAAGCCCTAGAACAACATAGCTCGTGTATAAAAGGGCGCTGTTGTTGTTCAGTGTTGATATGAGTGTATTAATTTCTTGCATGGATCTTCTTTCTTTTGACCATAAAAAAGGCAAAGCCGAAACTTTGCCTTATTGTATTAAACGTAAATACCGTATTTAACCTACTACCGCGCCCATCTGGAATATTGGGAGGTACATGCCGATAATCAGGCCGCCAACTAATACGCCAAGTACTGACATAATCAACGGTTCCATCAAGGTGGTCATGTTATCAACTAGGTTGTCGACCTCTTCTTCAAAGTGTTCAGCAACCTTATCTAGCATCGTATCAAGGGCACCTGATTCTTCGCCAATTGATACCATCTGCACTGCCATAACAGGGAAAACGCCCGTTTGTTTCATCGAGAACTGTAATTGCGTGCCAGAAGCCACCTCGTCTCGGATTGTATTTACGGCATTACGATATACGACGTTGCCAGTAGCTCCTGCGACAGAATCAAGAGCGTCAACTAATGGAACGCCCGCAGCGAAAGTAGTTGATAGTACACGTGAAAAACGAGCGACTGAGGATTTATCAATTATATTCCCAACAATCGGAAGTTTTAAGATAGTTCGATCTACTCCATCTCTAAATTTTTCACTTTTAAGTTTGGCTTGATTAAACACGAAAACAGTGCCCACGATCGCAATAAGTACAATTAACCACCAAGACTGTAGCCATTTTGATACTGCAATAATCATTTGTGTGAAAGCGGGAAGTTCAGCGCCGAAGCCGGCAAACATGCTCTCAAACTGGGGCACTACTTTAAGGAGCAGTATTGCGGTTACCACCATCGCGACAACCAACACCGAGATAGGATAGGTCATCGCTTTCTTTACTTTCTTTTTCAGCGTCTCAGTTTTTTCCATGTAAGTCGCAACGCGGTCTAGCATGGTTTCGAGCGCGCCAGATTTTTCACCTGAGTCGACAAGGTTTACAAACAAATCATCAAAATGTTGAGGGTGCTTCTTCAGTGCACCAGCAAAGTTATTACCAGCAGCTACGTCGTTCTTTATTTCTAGAACGAGATCTCTAAGTGTCGGATTCTCAAGGCCGTCCGCTACAATGTCGAACGATTGGATGAGCGGTACACCAGCTTTCATCATCGTAGCAAGTTGGCGAACGAATATGGCGATATCGAAGGGGGTTATTTTCTTCTTTTTTGTTCCTCCGCCAAATGAGAATGCTGGCTTCTTAACCTTGGCTGCGTTGATTCCTTGTTTGCGCAGCTGCGCTTTAACGAGGGCTGCAGTCTCCGCAGTCATAGCGCCCTTAATCTTATTGCCTTTGCGGTCTGTACCTTCCCATTCAAAATTAATGGGTTTTTTTGCCGTGGTTGCCATGCTTATTCCTTCGTTACTCGCTGTACTTCTTCGAGACTGGTTACACCTTCAATTGCTTTTAATAGCGCTGACTTACGGAGGTCGTTAAAACCTTCCTCTTCTGCGGCTTTGGCAATGGTTAGGGAGTCTGCTTCAGACATAATTAACTGCGAAATCTTAGGGGTGATTTTCACAACTTCGTAAATGCCTACTCTTCCTTTATAGCCGTTATTACACTTATCGCAGCCTTTAGGTTGGTAGATTGTGATGCCTTCATCAATTTGCGCTTCAGTAAAGCCTTCTTCAAGTAGTGTTTCGCGAGGCACGTCCAATGGCTCTTTGCAATTGCTACATAAGCGTCGTGCTAATCGTTGAGCGATGATCAAGGATACAGATGTTGCGATGTTAAACGCTGGTACGCCCATATTTAACATACGGGTCAGAGTTTCTGGTGCGCTGTTGGTGTGTAGCGTCGACATAACCATGTGGCCGGTCTGTGCCGCTTTAATCGCGATAGAGGCTGTTTCAAGGTCACGAATCTCACCAACCATTACGATGTCCGGGTCCTGACGTAAGAATGAGCGTAAGGCTTCAGAGAAGTTAAGGCCTACTTTGGCGTTTACGTTAACTTGGTTAATGCCTTCAAGGTTAATCTCTACAGGATCTTCCGCCGTTGAGATGTTTCTCTCTGGTGTATTCAGAATATTAAGACCGGTGTATAGCGAAACTGTTTTACCTGATCCCGTAGGGCCGGTTACAAGAATCATCCCCTGTGGTTGGTGCAAGGCTTCCATGTACATGTCTTTTTGCACGTCTTCGTAACCAAGGGCGTCGATACCCATTTTCGCAGAGCTAGGATCAAGAATACGGAGTACGATTTTTTCACCCCAAAGAGTTGGGAGTGTATTGACACGGAAGTCGATTGCCTTGGTTTTGCTCAACTTCATTTTAATGCGACCATCTTGCGGGACACGCCTCTCAGAAATGTCCATTTGCGACATTACTTTTAAACGCGCCGCAATTTTGGGTGCAAGCTTGATGGAGGGGCGAGATACTTCGTGCAAGATGCCATCTGTACGATAGCGCACTCGGTATGATTTTTCGTAAGGTTCAAAGTGAAGGTCGGACGAGCCTTTTTTGATCGCATCAAGCAGCATTTTATTTACATACTTAACGATAGGGGCGTCGTCTGTATCTGCGGATGTGTTATCTTCTTCCTGCTCTTGACTTTCGTCTAAATCAATATCGAGATCTTCGTCATCAAGATCGCCCATTGAATCGTCTTGTGATTCAAGGTAGCTGTCGATAGCAGAGGATAGTTTGTCGTCTTCGACTAGTACTGAATCAACACTCATCCCCGTGTGGAATTTAATCTCATCGACAGCGTTTACATTTGTTGGATCTGAAACGGCTATAAATAGTCTATTGCCGCGCACATATAAGGGGAGTGCGCGATGTTTGCGAATAAGTTTCTCGTCTACAAGCTTTTCTGGAAACGATTCTTTTAGAAATGCTCCAAGGTCTAGAACTGGAACACCAAATTCCTCTGCAGCCGAAAACGCAATGGCTTTAGCATTTGCTAAGTTCTCTGAAACGAGATGCGTGATTAGAGGAATGTTGTTTTCGATCGCATGCGTTTGTGCATTTAACGCGGTGTCT
>NZ_LWFI01000919.1:0-1182 GCF_001635735.1 Oleiphilus sp. HI0067 | reverse complement strand
TATAATCGTCAGAACTCTATTTTAATGCATCAAGCATATCGATGATTTTTTGTGTGTAATCAAGTTTTGGATCGGCATACAAAGCCGCTTCTCTTGGCATAATGACATCCAGCTTTTCCTGAGCAACCAAGTCTGCAATCACCATATCCAAATTCGGGCGTGACAGTTCTAAAAATTCCTGACGCTTCTCCGCCAAAGCCTTATCAAGCTTCGTTTTCAAGTAACGAAACTCTTGCGCTTTTTCCTCTAAATCCGCGGAAAGTTTTGCTCGTTCGCTATCACTCATAATTGCCGCATCGTTTTGCAAACGCAGTTCAAGTTTGCGCGCAGCCTCACTTACAGCGCGGACCTCAAGGTCTTGTTCCTTAAACTCAGCGACCATTTTATCCGAGAAGCTTTGTGCCGCCTTTGACGAAAATAAAGCTGCTCGCATATCGATCAAACCAAGGCGAGTCTCAGCTGCAACTGAGAAACTAAGCATCGCAAGCATTACCACAGCACTAACTGATCTAATTAATTTCATGAGATAAAATCCTCGTTTTTATTAAAATGGTTGTCCAAGAGAAAACTGGAAAAACTGCTTTTCGTCTTCAGGCGTCGCATTCATGGCCTTGCCAAAGCTAAATCCAAGTGGACCGATAAATGTATTCCACTGCAAAGCTAAGCCAGTTGACCATCTAATTTCTTCAAACGCAAAGTCATAACCTCGTGCGGTATCAAATACATTACCCGTATCAACAAAGTATGCCATTCTCATGGAGCTTTGATCTTTGATAAAAGGCAATGGAAATATTAGTTCAAAACTATTTTCAACTAGCAAATCACCGCCAAATGGATCAGCTGTCGCAAACTGGAACTGCTCAGTTGTCTTGGGACCAAGAGAGTTGTTTTCATACCCTCTTACCGAGTTGATACCACCGGCATAATAATGCTCATAAAATGGCATTTGATCTGTGTCACCATACGCCCCGCCATAAGCAAGCTCGTTCCGCATACGGAAAACAAAGTCGTGTTGACTGCTTAGCGGAACGTAAAAATTAGAGTTATAGCGAACCTTGTAAAATGAAAGATCGCTTCCCGGCACAGTAATCGAAGCGCTTAAACCTTGGCGCCAACCAGCGGTTGGGAACATGCCTCGATTCAACGTACTACGCGACCAACCACCATCAAGCTCATAATTGT
>NZ_LWFI01000918.1:0-850 GCF_001635735.1 Oleiphilus sp. HI0067 | reverse complement strand
AATCGAAAGGTCAATTTTATCTTCCTTTACGATCGCGCGTGTTGTGGTGCTAAGTTCTATAGATGCGAGGAATTCTTTTTTAAGATCGATAGACATCCATACGATGACAGCGGACTCTATAACAACGTATGCTGCGTGGAGAAATATCACGCTAATGCCAAGTTCTGTGCTGGGTAATACCCAAACATTTACTCCGCCTGATTGCAGATAGAAAAAGCTAAGGTGGTGTGTGGCTATTGTTGCAGCCGCTGCGAGAACCGGGGCCCAGTCTCGATAGTAGAGCAGCAAGGCGATTAACACGAACACACTAAAGTGAAATTCCAGCATGCCGTGTGCTTGCTGAATATGTAGTGACGTCATAATCATAAACGCCGTGCCAATGAAAAGGCGAGTGACTAATGCTCCGGGCGCAAAGTGTCTGATAAGCAGTGCAGTACCAAAAGTACCACCGCCGATAAACATAGCTTCAACCCATGAGTTGTATAATGGAGCAATCGCAAACGAAATGGTAAATAATAAGCTCATGATAGCGAGCATTACTTTATCCGCTTTCATGTAGTGTTCACGCAGCAACGTCTCGTTCACCGAGCTTTCTTGTTTTGAATACATCATAACTTAGACTATCTGTTTACCTGTTTACCTGTTTATCTGTTTATCTGTTTATCTGTTTATTTGTTTATCTATTGAATTATTCCAAGGACAAAAACATCCATTACCTAGCACGTTAAATTGTGGCTGTTTATACCCTTCGTACCATTGTTCTAGACGCGACATGACAAGATCCTCTCCTTGTCCGCATACGTCACCCGAAGAATAGGGACCGTGATAGAGAATTTCGCCCTCTGGTGAA
>NZ_LWFI01000917.1:0-524 GCF_001635735.1 Oleiphilus sp. HI0067 | reverse complement strand
TTCGCCTGCTTCAAACTGGCTTTCAAAAGAATAGGCAGGTTGAGCGGAAGAACCGCCTCCATCGCTGCTACTGCAGCCAGCAAATGCAACGCTAAGTGCCATTGCTGAAAGGGTAAACGTCTTTTTCATTTTTTATAATCCAAATAAATTGTGATAAATGATAATAATTATTATTTGCGTCAGGAGTTTATTTTTTTTTCGCGAGAGATGTCAAATAATAATGAAAATAATTATGATTTTTATTTAAATTATTATTGGTGAGCGCGTTAAATTGTAGGGTCTTATGGCCTTTTGAGCCCGAAGTTAAGTCTTTCGTATTGATCTGTGCGGTAGAGGGTCCCTCCCATGCGATCCCAGATAGATAATTGAGAACCAAAATTTAGATTATGGTGTTCGGGAGCAGAACTGTGATGAATCTGATGTTGCGCAGGACTAATAAATATTCGCTCTAGTGGGCCAAATGATAGCCAAATGTGAGAATGGCGAAGGTTTGCCCCAAACAGGTTGAATGCAAAGCGTGCGGC
>NZ_LWFI01000916.1:0-827 GCF_001635735.1 Oleiphilus sp. HI0067 | reverse complement strand
TTTCTCTAGGTCCGGTAAAGCAAAAAAGGAGACAGACGGTATGGTCCTAGAAATCTAAACGTTCTCTAGTTTTCTAAAGTACTATTCCTTATAGTCCTGAGGAGACAGGCCATGATTCCGTATCGAGTTTTAGACGCCTTCGACATGATCGAAAATTTCAGCTTTCACAACGTTTCCTTTTTAGACCTTGCGCCGAAAGAGCTCTTTTTGTTGAAGCGATAAGAAACTCTCCGCTAACGTATTGTTCCGACAGTTTCCTCTGCGACTCATGCTAACTTCCAGATTATTATCTAGTAAGGAGTCTCGCTAGTCTTTCGAAGTATATTGAGCACCTTGGCTGGAATGAATGAGCACTTTATCTTTCGATCTTCATTGTGAAACTGCCATTAATGATGCATCAATGACTAAGTCAGATTTAGGTGAAGCCTTCATCGACCAATCAATGACTTTGCGCGAAAACAGATCGATGACAACTGCAAGATATAGCCAGCCTTGATAGGTTTGTATGTAAGTAGAATCTGTCACCCATTCCTTGTCAGGCTAATCTACTTCGGATTCTCGATTTTAATGATTGTTTTTTGTAGCACAGAATGAAAACCTTCTCTAAGTAAACAAATTTATAATTCAGACGTTATTGAAGGAGAGAGGCCTAAGATCTTAGTAATTTGGTTATTCTTAACCATTTATAAATTGTTGTTCAAATGTATGGATAATGCTTCGAATAAACCTAAACGTCAGTAGCTAAATCCATATCGTCACTTTAAATTAAGCCTTCGATTGTCACGCTATTGTCGAGGTCTTGTCTTATAATCTATCGTTTACTGTTT
>NZ_LWFI01000915.1:0-1684 GCF_001635735.1 Oleiphilus sp. HI0067 | reverse complement strand
AACGCTGTATTCTTCAAATGCGTATTGATCCTGACTTAATTTAGCGACACGTTCATTCGGAGAAATCGATACATTTCCTGATGTTGGCTCAAGTGAGCCGTCCAAGATTTTCATGAACGTTGATTTGCCGCAACCGTTTGCGCCAATAAGTCCGTAGCGATTACCTTCGCCAAATTTGACGGAAATGTTTTCAAAGAGAGGTTTCGCACCAAATTGCATGGTGACATTTGCTGTAGAAATCAATGAGTCGACCTTCGATCAGAATGTATGGAGACAAGCAAAAAGCCTGATTGCCTAAAATTTGCGCGCACTATAGAGCACAGCGCGCGCGAGGTCGATAAAAACTTTGAAATAGCTGCCGAGTTAGTATGACGAGCATATTTTCGTCACGATCAGGGGGCCATATTCTGTTTATATTTACGATAACTCACTACGATCTGAAATCATGTGTTTGAATCAACTTAGTCTCACTTAATTAAAACAGTCTCATGATAAGATTGATCATCTGTCTCCAAAAAACATCAATAAGGAAATCAAGTGTCGAGAATGAGAACGATAAAAGTCGCATCGAGCCTGATGGACGCAAACCCTTCACCAGTTGAAGCGCGATTAGAGCGGGCTGAAAAGCTAATATCTGAAGCGAGCCTTGATGGTGCCAATCTTTTTCTATTACCCGAAATGTTTAACTTCGGCTATGCCTATGACGTAAAACTCTTTGATCTTGCCGAATCACCGACTGGGAAAACCTATAAATTTCTTAAGGGCTGCGCTAAGAAGTATAACATGATGATCGGGGGCACCTTTTTAGTCAGAGAAAATTCTCACATCTACAACCGCTTTATGCTTATCAGTTCCTCTGGCGAGCAGTGGGAATATGACAAGAATTATCCATGGGGGTGGGAGCGTGGTTATTTCAGGGGTAAGCACCAAACAACCATTGCGGACACGCCATTGGGAAAAATAGGTATGCTTGTTTGTTGGGATATCGCGCATACTAATTTATGGGAGGCGTATGACGGAGAGGTCGACTTTATTCTCGCTAGTATGTCGCCACCGATTACAACAGATCCTACTTATCATCTATCAGATGGTCAGACTCTATCTAATAGTGAGCTAGGGTTCATTCCTAGACTTATCGAAAAGATCTCTAGCGCAGCTGATCTGTTTTCCGATATTCCAAAGCTGCTTGCTAGTGAACTCGAAGTGCCTGTGATCTCGTCTGCATCCACTGGACAGATTCAATGTCAGATGCCACATCCAAAAGCGCTTTGGCTAACATACTGTGCAGTCAATCCTTTGATGTGGCGTCACTGGAACTCTACAGACTCTATTCGTGCTGATTTTAAATGCGCCGATTTCGCTCAAATTATCGATAAGTCAGGCCAAACAGTAAAAGCATGTCAACGTGATTCAGGTGACGCGTGGGCTTCACAAGAAATCTCATTTTCATCGACTAAAACAAAAGTTAAGCACGCTCTACCTAAAAGAGTACTGCCAATCATGTCCTACATTTTTGCAGACAAGATTTTCAAATATCCGTCACTAATGACTTATATAAGGCGCCGTTAATCAAACTCACTGCTTAAAACAATAGTGAAGAGTTATTTGCTAAGTTGCCTTAATAGGTATGCTACTAAACATTAATTTTAAATTACTAATACTCTTTAGTATTGGACATAGGCTA
>NZ_LWFI01000914.1:0-923 GCF_001635735.1 Oleiphilus sp. HI0067 | reverse complement strand
GATATGTTACAACATATCATTTATTTCAAAAAGAAGATGTGAATACAAAAAAAATTGATAATCAGACATAAAAAAAGGCCCAGAAGGGCCTTTTTCAAACTAACGGTTAAGCACCGCAACACTTTTTAAATTTCTTACTACTTCCACAAATGCATGGCTCATTTCGGCCGATCTTTGGCGCACTTCGAGTCACTGGGGTTTCTGGCCCACAACAACTAGAATTGCTGCAGCAGCTATCCTGCTCCTCAGCATTCGACACAGTGTTTGTTGAATTCGTCATAAATACTATTACCTGAGGCTAATACTCTATTCTGGGAAACGCGACGAATGATGCTCGATTATCTTCCAATTTTCACCATCCCAGTGATAAACAAAAGTAAATCGTGCACTTACGAGAGTCTCTTCTTCAAACTCGAAAGTATAAACACCAGAATTAATGGCAATTTCTCCGAATCGACGCGAATCAGCTTCTACAATTCTACCTTGAGGCCTTAGCTTGAGAAACTGCGAAAAGTAATCTTTTATCTCTTGAGGACTCCTACAAACTTGATTTGACAACGTAGGCAACAAAATAGCGCTTTGGGAATATAGAGCAACCACTCTTTCTGCATCTTGAGTCTTTAGTGCAGCATTCCACTCATTAAAGAGAGCATCTGTATCTAGGCTTTTCATACTTACCTTCCTTAAGCTTTAAATCATGAATTAGTCTGCAGCGCTGTTTTCGCTTGCGAAAACCATACAAGTACTTGATTAAGATATCTTTCACCATACAAGTCTAAGAATTGCTTTGTCTTAAAGTCTCGTATGTCCTGCAAAGCAGTGATTCTCTCTTCAATAAACTCTATAGACAGCGGGATGCCGCACTCCACCGTAATGCAATGCTCCCATTCTTCGTAATTTCTTGGGATCACATCTTCCATCAT
>NZ_LWFI01000913.1:0-771 GCF_001635735.1 Oleiphilus sp. HI0067 | reverse complement strand
CAAACTCTAGCGCTTTAACCATTGCAGCACTGGCACCGGCATAAACAAAGTTGCCGATCACACTCAGTGCAAAGAAAAATTTGAGAGGTTTGAGATATACCAATAAACGGCGATAAAGCTGCCAATTGGAATCTTCATTTTGCGGTAACGCTTTCGCGTCTTTTGTCATTACAATTTGCTCGCGTAGACAAAGCTCTAGCTTAAGCTAGAGCTTTTTTAGTTTTTCGACTGTGCTCGTTGTGTCGTGATACTAAGCTGAACAAATCCAAGTTGACCTGCAACATCCATCACACGAACCACAAACTCGTGATCAGTTTTGGAATCTGCTGTAATAATGAAAGGAATCTTGGTGTTTCCATTCGAGATTTTCTCGACGGCTTTCTTCAAGGTATCTTCCTGATTGTTGATGAGTGCGCGCTCATTAACCGAGAACTCACCTTCAGCATTGATGATCACTTCTATTTCTTCAGCCAATGGCTTAGCAGGATCTGCGCTCGACTGCGGCAAATCAATCTCCAAGTGGCTTTCTTTNGTAAAAGTGGTCGATACCATGAAAAAAATCAACAACAAAAACACCACGTCAATCAGCGGTGTTAAGTTGACTGATACTTCTTCAGAAGCTTGGCGCTTGAAATTCAAGGTTGTTTTTCCTCTGCACGCGTCGGCTCACGCTCACCGTGAACAATCTCTACAAGACGCAATGCGTCTTGTTCCATGTCTATCACAATTTCGTCAACACGACGTAGGAAATAACGGTGGAAGATCAATGCT
>NZ_LWFI01000912.1:0-651 GCF_001635735.1 Oleiphilus sp. HI0067 | reverse complement strand
CAACCCCACCACAAGGGTTAACATATTCATCCCCCCCCAATGCCTTTGTAATCTGCAGCGCCCAGTCCCCCGGCCCTCGAATATCAGAGAAGTCCAAGCCTAAACTAGAGGCTTGAAGCACATCACAACCAACACCGATAACTGGCAAAAGATCTTCAACAATTAACTGGATTACATCTGTAAATCCCGACCTATTGGAATTCGCCCACTTTTCAAAAAGCGCGTATACGCGCTCGTAGTTTGGAGCTTTCATTCGTTTGTAAACAGATAGAACTCCTTCAATATGACCTAACCAATCAGCACCCAAGGAAACCGAAACATCAGAAATCATGGTTTGACTATCAGCAATACAAGGCATCTTTATATAGTTAAATTCTTTTGACGGATCGCTATGAAGAACCCTGTTCCGGGACATCCAACTTCTTTTTTGAAATTTAACAACATCGAATAAAACAAAAACGTCAGCTTCTGAAAACAACTGCCAGTATCCCTGATAGGGCAAAAAGTATGGCTGCATAATTGCTACTTTCATGCAACCACCATCCCTTTCAACGAATCCAAAATAAACCTCTCATTTAAACCTGTACTTCCCGCCCAAATAGGCAAACACAAAATACGCGATGAAATATCCCTAGAGACTGGGTATTCAGC